>CAYTXK010000037.1:7047-8486 GCA_964441645.1 uncultured Acidobacteriota bacterium | reverse complement strand
AGTCGAACGAGATGGCCGCCACGCGCGCGTGTCCGCCGCCGCCATAGCGCTCGCAGAGGCTGGCCAGGTTTTTCTCCTGGCCCGGGGGCGGCTGCTTCCAGGGGTTCGATCCCACCGCCACCTTGATGCGCTGCGGGGAGCGGCTGAGGCCAACGCAGTAGTAGCAGTCGGGGTAGAGGTAGTAGGGAATGAACTTGTTGTAACCCTCGAGAGCAAAATCAATCAGGTCGAAGAAAATCGTGCCGCGCTCATAGACCGAGCGGCTGCGCAGAGTGTCAAGCGAGTTCTGGTGCCGCTCGTAAAGCGCCCGGAACTCGTCCGCCACCAACGGTAGCGCTACAATTTGAGCGAGCGACTTCGAGGCCAGCTCCGGAATGAGGCGAATGGTCATCTGCTCGTCGTTCGAGGCCTCGATGACCAGGGCGAGCTGCGTGGCGGGAACGTTCATCTTGACCGCCGCCTCGGGGCTCTCGTACTGGGCGCCGTCAATGATGTCCGCCCACTGAATCAGCTCGGCCAGCGGCTCGGTGCGGAACCCGAAGCGCTCCCGGGCCACGGTAGCCAGAAACTTGGTGCAAGATTTGTAGCTGGCGTCGTAGAACTTGGTGTCGCTGGGATGCTGCCGGAAGTGTTCGGCGTCCTGCGGCGTCAAGAAAGCGCTCTGGTGGTGATCAAACCACCAGGTAAGCCGCGGGGAACTGGAGTACTTGTAATCCACAATAACGTTCTCGTCCCCGTCGAACATCCCTTCATCGAAAAGCTCACCGGCAGGTTTGTGCACCAGCCCCGTGTAGTGGAACTCGGCGGCCGGGTCCACACGCTCGCGGTAAAAACGCGTAAAGACCGCGGCCGACGAAGTGCCGTCGAAGCAGCGGTCGTGGAAACCGATGCGGACTCTTTTTCCCATGCGCTCCGGGCGGTTCAACGGTAAGATAATTGCGATGGGGCGCGCAAAAAAGCCCTTACAAATCGCATTGGCTCGGCTGTTTGTCAAGCACAAAGTGGCCGGGCGGGACCGCCGGCAGGTCTTTCTGGCTCTGGGGCTGCTGTTGTGCCTGCCCGCCGGGCTGGCGGCTCAGGACACCTTTGACACCAGCGCCTTGGCGCGCGTGCTTGAAAACTACGTGACGCCCAACGGTCAGGTGCGTTACGCCGCCCTCAAAGCCCGACCCGGCGACCTCGAGGAGTTCATCGGCCAACTCGCCGCCGTCAGCCCCGAAAGCCACCCCGCTCTCTTCCCCACCCCTGCGGCCCAGATGGCGTACTGGCTCAACGCCTACAACGCCTTCGTCCTCGACGCCGTCGTCAAAGCCTATCCCATCGACAGCGTGCGCGACCTCCGTCTTGGTTTCGGCGTGCTGTTTTTCAAGCGCGCCCAGTTTGTGGCGGGAGGAAAGGCTTACAGCCTGGACGACATCGAGCACGGCATCCTTCGCCAG
>CAYTXK010000037.1:6671-7037 GCA_964441645.1 uncultured Acidobacteriota bacterium | reverse complement strand
GATCCACGACGCCGATATAGCCTTGAGCAACTCGACCCGCGCATTCACTTTGCGGTTAACTGCGCCTCCGCCAGCTGCCCGCCCGCCCCCCGCCAGCCCTTCGAAGCCAACCGCCTCGAGGAACAGCTCGAGCAGGCGGCGCGCGATTTCATGGCCCGGCAGGAAAACGTCTGGATGCGCGGCGACGTCCTCTTCCTCTCCAAGATTTTCGACTGGTACGGGGACGATTTCCGGAAGGCGCTGGAGCGGGAAGGCGTGAAAAACCCCACCGTGGTGGACTACGTGCTGCGCTACCTGCCCGAGTCTGTGGCGGAGCGTGTGCGCCAGGAGAAGCCGCGCCTGGAGTTCTACCGCTACGACTGGTCG
>CAYTXK010000037.1:0-6661 GCA_964441645.1 uncultured Acidobacteriota bacterium | reverse complement strand
GGAGCGCGCCGACTGAGCTTTTCTCACCCCGGTTGTTATCCCGCCATCTTGGCGGCGAAGTCGCCGATGAGCGGCAGCTTCCACATCTCTTTCTGGTAGGCCTTGACCATCAGCAGAATCCACACTACGAAGATGGCCAGCGAGAACACCGGCCAGATGACAATGGCCAGCAAGTTCACCCCGGGGATGAAGGCGATGATGATCGACAGGATAGTCAAGCCGATTGAGAGAACCACCACCGCCACCCAGCAAGCCAGCGCCTGAAAGGCGTGAAAGCGCACAAAACGGTCGTTCTTGTAAGGCTCCAGTACCAGCCATACCACGGCCAGAATGATCACCAGGTAGCCCAGGAAAGCGGCGATGTTCGGCTCCAGACCCCCGCCCGACGGCGCAGTCTGCGGTGTTTGACCCATCAGATTCCTCCTCGTGAGGCTAGAGATTCTTCCTATGAAACCCGACTCGCTGCGATGCTCTTAACACAGCCGCCCGAGGAAAACAAGGGCGTTTCTGGCCGACAATCCTTTTCTCTCCGCCTGCCTTCAGGTATAAGAGCCGCTGAATCCTCATGACCTCCACAACCCCCGGCGGGCTTGCCTGGTTGCTCCGCGCCACGCCGCACCAGCACAAGACGCTTCTGGCCGGCAGCCTCGGCTGGCTGCTCGACGCCTTCGACGTCATGCTCTACTCCATGGTGCTCGCCCACCTGATGACCCACTTCGCCATGGACAAAGGAACGGCCGGCTGGCTGCAATCTCTCACCTTACTGGCGTCGGCGGTGGGTGGGGTGGGGTTTGGATATGTAGCGGACCGCATTGGACGTGTTCGGGCACTCTTAGGAAGCATTTTGGCCTATTCGCTGGCCAGCGGGGCCTGCGGATTGGCCACTACCGTCTTTCAACTGGGCCTGTTTCGCTTTCTGCTGGGGCTGGGGATGGGCGGGGAATGGGCGACGGGGGCGACGCTGGTGGCGGAGAGCTGGCCAGCGGCGCATCGCGGCAAGGCCCTGGCTTTGATGCAGTCGAGCTGGGCCATCGGGGAAGGCCTGGCGGCGCTGGTGGCCGGCGTTCTGCTCGGCCTGGGGACCATCACGCTCGTAGGGGTAGAGTTTCCGGCCTGGCGCGCGGTTTTCTTCGTGGGGGTGTTGCCGGCGCTGCTGGTTCTCTGGCTGCGCCGCGGGGTCGCGGAGCCCGAGATCTGGCGCGCCCAGCAAGCCCGCGCCGCCACCGCCGCCCATCCCTTTCGAGCCGCGTTGGCGCGGCTGGCGCAGCCCGACCTGCGCCGCCACGCGCTCATCGCCACGCTGATGAACACCGCGGCGATGTTCGGCTACTGGGGCTTGTTCACGTGGATTCCGGCCTACCTCACGCTGCCGGCGACCGAAGGCGGCCGCAGCCTCCCGGTGACGCAGTGGACGCTGTGGTTGATTGCCATGGGGGTGGGCAAATGGTTCGGCTACGCGCTCTTCGGGTACTTTGCCGATTGGTTCGGGCGGCGGCGCTCGTACATCGGCTACCTGCTGGCGGCGGCGCTGCTGGTTCCGCTCTATACCTCTCTGCGCGATCCGCTGGCGCTGCTGGCGGTGGGGCCGCTGGTGGCATTTTTCGGGACGGGCTACTTCAGCGGCTTCGGCGCCATGGCGAGCGAGCTCTTCCCCACTGAAGTCCGCGGCATCGCCATGGGGCTGACCTATAACATCGGACGGGGCGTCAGCGCTTTCGCGCCCTTCTTGATCGGAGCCCTGGCGCTTCATTACGGACTGGCAGCGGCGTTCCTGGTTGCCCCGGGGGCGTTCTTGCTGGCGGCCGCTCTGGCGACGCTGCTGCCCGAGACCAAAGGCACCGAGCTGCGCTAGCGCCCTTCGTCCCACAGGTTTGCCTCTGGCGCATCGAAACCACAAGGTTTTGGCGTGAGCGGAGTTACTGCGGGAGATTCATGCGGCGCAGCAAGTCGGCGTAGCGCGGGTCGGAACGGAGAAAGTCCAGATCACGGACAGTCTTGACGTGCTGCAGGCCTCTGGAACGCTCGGCATAGGCCTTTTCCAGCCAGCGGAAGGTTTCTTCCTTGTCGCCCAGTGCCGCGTAGTCGTAAGCGATATAGGCGGGATCTACGTAGAGGCGCGTGGATAACTGCTGGCGCAATTCGATGCTGCGTCTCACGGCAGCCGGGTAACCTGACCTGGCAAAGACCCGCGCCGCCTCCTCCGCGATGGCGATGTCGTCCGGGTCGTTGTTCAGGGTTGCAGCCTTCTTCCATTCCGCCAGCCAGAGGTCGTAGTGGCCCAAGTTCCGATATGTGAATGCCAGGCTTCCGTGCGTACCGGCGAAATTGGGGTCCATCTCAAGCGTCTTTTTCAACTGCTCTAAGGCCTGGTCGTAGAGTCGCGCATCTATGTAGCACCCGCCGAGATTCGCGTTGTATCTCAGATCCAGGGGATCGAGCTCGACGGCGCGCTTGAGGTGGGCGAGGGCCTCCTGGTGGCGGCCAAGCCACGAAAGCTCCAGTCCGTACCAGTGGTGGGCGTTGGCATAGTTGGGATCGAGCTCCAGAGCGCGCTGGCTTTCCCGTTCCCAGCCGGTCCAATCCCAGGCATCAGAATAAGCCGAAGAGAGTGCGAGGTGGGCCTCGGGCAACTTGTCGTCCAGGGCCAGCGCCTTCAGGGCTGCCTCCTGGGTCCTGGGCTGGGCCTCCTTGACTGAGACCGGGGCGTAGTCGGGCACCACCGTCCAGTAGTCGGCCAGGCCAACATAGGCCCGGGCGTATCCTGGGTCCTTGGCGATGGCTTGATTGAAATAATCGCGGGCCTTTTCCAACGCTTCCGGGGTGCGCTTCTCCCAGTAGAAGCGGCCCTTCAGATAGAGCTGGTAGGCCTCGGGATCCGCCGTCCCACCCCTGTCCAGTTTCGCCTTCTGCTCTCCGCTTAGCCGCTCGCGCAGGCGGGCTGAAATCTCACCCGCAATTTCGCGCTGCATCCCCAGCAGGTCCGAAAGCTTGCGGTCGTACTGCTCGCTCCACAGGTTGCGGTTGCTGCGGGCGTCGGTGAACTCCACGCTGACCGTCAGGGAGTCGCCGCGTTGTGTCACCCGCCCCGTCACCACCGCCCGCACCTTGAGTTCGCGCGCCGCCTCTTGCGGGTCCACTTCCTTGCCCTGGTAGCGAAAGACTGAGCTGCGCGACCGCACCACCAGGTCCGGCAGTTGCGAAAGACTGCTGATCAGGCTTTCGGTGAGGCCCTCGCTCAGGTACTCCGTGTTCGGGTCGGCCGTCACGTTGGCGAAGGGCAACACCGCCAGCGAGTCAATGGCCTCGCTGCTGGCCGGCGCTTGGAGGCGGTAGAGGCCGTAGCTCGTGCCGGCGAGCACGACAGCTAGCGTCGCCACCATGACCGCCAAGCCTCTCTTATGTCGCTTGGCCAGGCTGACGGCGATGGCAGTGTCGGAGCTGTGGTCGGCTGGCGGCGGAGGGGCGGGGACGGCCGCAGCGGGGATGGCGGCGCTGACGGCGGCGGCCGAACGCGCGGAGTCAGTGTCGCGCTTCAGGCGCGCCAGGTCGCTGCGCAGGTCAGCAGCGCTCTGGTAACGGAGCTGGCCATCTTTTTCGAGCGCCTTGTTGATAAGGCGTTCTAACTCATCCGGCAGCTCTGGATTGACGCGAACCGGGGAAGCGGGCGCCCGATTGAGAATGGCTTCAAAGACAACGGCGGTCGAGCTGCCGGCGAAGGCTTGCCGGCCGGTGGCCATCTCGTAGAGCACCGTGCCCAGGGAGAAGATGTCGCTGCGCCCGTCTACCTCTTCTCCGCGCGCCTGTTCGGGCGACATATAAGCCACCGTGCCTACGGCCGTGCCCGGGCTGGTCAAATGCTCCTCGGCCCCCAGGGTAGCGTCCGCCGACTCTTCCGCCGCCAACGCCCTTTGCGCCTGGGGCGCCAGCTTGGCCAGGCCAAAGTCGAGGATCTTGGCGTGGCCGCGGGTGGTGACAAAAATATTCGCGGGCTTGACGTCGCGATGGACAATCCCGCGGGCGTGGGCCGCATCCAGCCCCTCGGCGACTTGCATCCCGATGTCGAGGATTTGTTCCAGAGGGAGCGGCTTGCCCGCAATGCGGTGCTTGAGCGTTTGGCCCTCGAGAAATTCCATCGCGATAAAGTGCTGTCCCTGGTGCTCCTCGATGTCGTGGATGGTGCAGATGTTGGGATGGTTCAGGGCCGAAGCGGCCCGGGCCTCGCGCTGGAAGCGCTCCACGGCTTGGCGATCGCGGGAGAGTTCTTGCGACAGGAACTTGAGGGCGACCAGACGACCGAGTTTCGTATCTTCCGCCTTGTAGACCACACCCATGCCGCCGCCCCCGAGTTTCTCCACAATGCGGTAGTGCGAAATCGTCTGGCCAATCATCGAAGGAGAGTGCAGCCTTCGCTGCGCATCTTAGGGGGCGCGCGCAGACAAGTCAACGTGCGGCGAGATGCTATACTCAGCGGGCCACTGGCGCGGGAAAAGGCCGCTGCTCCTCCTGAGGTAGAAGAAATGGAGAATCGGTTCATGGCGCGGGCGATTGAGCTGTCGCGGGAGAACGTGCGCTCGGGAGGCGGAGGGCCGTTCGCGGCGGTGGTGGTGAAGGACGGGGCTATCCTTGCCGAGGGAACGAATCGCGTGACCTCGGCCAACGATCCCACCGCCCATGCCGAAGTGGTCGCCATTCGCGAGGCCTGCCGGGCGCTCAACCACTTTCAACTCACGGGCTGCGAGATCTACACCACCTGCGAGCCTTGCCCTATGTGCCTGGGGGCCATTTATTGGGCGCGACCCGAACGGGTTTACTTCGCGGCCAGCGCCAAGGATGCTGCGCGCTACGGCTTCGATGACGCTTTCATCGGCCGGGAATTGCAGCTTCCCCCCGAGGCGCGAAAAATTCCTATGCAGCAACTGATGCGCGAGGAAGCCGTCAAAGTCTTTCCGCTCTGGGAGAAGAAGGCGGACAAGATCAAGTATTAGGCCGAGGCGGACCCGGAATCAGAGAGACGAGACGTGGCGACGCGAGTCATAGGACAGTCGGTCCCGCGCAAAGAAGGGCGCGAGAAAGTTACCGGCCGGGCGCGCTACGTGGATGACCTGAGCTTTCCGGGGATGCTCTACGGCGCCACGGTGCGCAGCCCGGTGGCGCGAGGGCGGCTGCGCGGGATTTCCTTCGAGGGCAAGCTCCCCTGGGCGGAATTCACCGTCGTCACCGCCAAGGACATTCCCGGGAAGAACTGCATCCGGCTGATTCTCGACGACCAGCCCTGCCTGGCCGAGGGCGTGGTGAACCACCCCGAGGAGCCGGTCGTGCTTCTCGCGCACCCGGACAAGTACTTGCTGGAGGAAGCGCGCCGCGCGGTGCGGCTAGAGATCGAGCCGCTGCCCGCGGTCTTCGCGCTGGAAGACTCGCTGGCGCGGAAAGAAATCATCTGGGACGAAGACAACGTTCTGAAATCGATTCAGGTGGAAAAAGGCAACGTGGACGAAGTGTGGGCGAAAGCCGACTTCATCGTGGAGGGCGAGTACCGCACCGGGGCGCAGGAGCAGCTTTACATCGAGACCAACGGGATGATTGCTATCGCCAATCCGCAGGAGGGCGTGACGGTGTGGGGCTCGCTGCAATGCCCCTATTACGTTCACAAGGCGCTGGTGCCGCTCTTCGGGCTGCCGGAAGACAAAGTGCGCGTGATTCAGGCGGAAACCGGCGGCGGCTTTGGCGGCAAAGAAGAATATCCCTCGATGATTGCCGCGCACGCGGCGCTGCTGGCCTGGAAGTCCGGCAAGCCGGTGAAACTCATTTACGACCGCGCCGAAGACATGGCGGCCACCACCAAGCGGCATCCTTCGCGCACCCGCCACCGCACCGCCGTCAGCAAAGACGGGAAGTTGCTGGGGATGGAAATCGAATTTGTGCTCGATGGCGGCGCTTACGCCACGCTCTCGGCGGTGGTGCTTTCGCGCGGCACGATTCATGCCGCGGGGCCCTACCACTGCCCGAACGTCCGCATTCGCAGCACGGCTGTGGCCACGAACGTCCCGCCCCACGGCGCCTTCCGGGGCTTTGGCGCCCCGCAGAGCACCTTTGCGCTCGAGCGCCAGATGGACCGCGCGGCGCGCGCGGTGGGCTTGAGCCCCGAGGAATTTCGCCGCCGCAACTTCCTTCGCGAAGGGCAAACCACAGCGACCGGACAGATTATCCGCGAAAAAGTGGATTTGGCTGGGCTGCTCGAGCGCGCTTTCGCGCTTTCGGACTATCGGGGGAAAGTCGAGCGGTTTGCGCGGGAGAATTCATCAGCAAACGTCAGCAAACGCGGCATAGGGTTTGCCTGTTTTATGCACGGAGCGGGGTTTACGGGCTCGGGGGAGAAATATCTGGCCTCGGTAGTGGGCGTGGAGGCGACGCCAGAGGTGCGGGTGCTGGCGGCCAGCACGGAAATCGGCCAGGGAACCAACACCATTCTGGCGCAGATTGCCGCCGAGGCGCTGGGGCTGGAGCCCGAGCAGATTGAAATCCTGCCGCCCGATACGGGCCAGGTGCCCAATAGCGGCCCGACAGTGGCTTCGCGCACCTGCATGATCGTGGGCAAGCTGGTGGAGTCAGCGGCCCTCGCTCTGCGACAGACTTTGCTGGGCAGCGGATTGCTGCGCGAAGG
>CAYTXK010000036.1:9697-12420 GCA_964441645.1 uncultured Acidobacteriota bacterium | reverse complement strand
GGAGCAAGGCCGCGCCCCCGACCGCGAACCCCAGAATGGCTCCCAGCGGGCCGCCGCGCGTGAGCCAGTCGTCCATCAGCACCAGCCAGCCCACCCCGACCATGGTGCCGAAGCCCAGGGTGAAGTAGTCAAGGGTGCGCAGCGTGCGGGCCAGTTCCGTCACCGTCGTCCTCTTCTGTTTCGCCTTTCGCTCTTGCCAGCGGCCCAGCGTTTCAACGCGAAACGCAGACCCGCCGCTGTTTCTATTCTTTGACAGCGCCGGGCGCGAACCCAGCGGTCAGAAAACCACAGAAGCACCCTTCGCCGCTAAGGGCCGCTGAGGAAGGTGGCACTATAGCAAAGGAGGCTCTACTTGGGCTCGCGTCAAAGGGCGGAGAGATTCTGTTTGACGCCCTACGGCCCGGCGTGGCATATAGGACGCCACGGGGGAAGAGAAGTTACTATGAGCCAAGCCAGCGACCTCTCGGGACAACTGGCCAACGCCGCCGCGCAAATCCGCGAGCTCGAGCAGAGCATGAAATCCCACCAGAGCGGGCTCGACATGCGGCTGCTGATCGAATTCCGGCAGGCGGTGGACCAGATTCGGCTCACCACCTGGGCGATGCAGAAATGGCTCGACCTGCGCGGCGACGAGAAGAATATCTACGGAGCGCTGGCGCTGCTGATGGCGGAGCGCATCCGGCGCGCCACCGAATTGAATAATGAGCTGGCGCGCGACCTGAAGAGCATCGGGGTGATGCCGGATACCACGGGGATGACCGACCTGCGCATCGCGGTCGAGCGCCTGCAGCAATGCCTGGGGCCGCTGGCCAAAGAGCCCGGCAAGACGTAACACCTCAGCCGTCGTGTTCACTCTGCTGGACGTCTACTCCCTGCTCGCCTACGCCGCGCTTTTCCTGCATTTCCTCTGGATTGCCTGGGTAGGGCTGGGCTGGCTCGGGACGCGACGGCGGCCGCGGCTGCGCGGGCTGCACATCGGCTCTCTTCTCTACGGAATTCTGATTGAAGTCTTCCGCTGGCCCTGCCCGCTGACCCTGGCGGAAGTCTGGCTGGAGCAACGCGCCGGCCGCGAAGCCTATCGCGATCCCTTTCTCGTCCACTACCTCAAGATGCTCATCTACCCCGACCTCGACGAAATCGTCGTTATGGCCGGGGCGATTGCGGCCTGCGTGGGTATCCTGGGGATTTATACCTGGCGCTTCACGCACCGGAGTGCCGCCGGTTGGTAGGCGGCCGCGACTCGTGCCGTTCCAACTTTTTCGACACCAGCACTGCGTGAACATGGTGCGGCGCTGCCATTAGCCGGGGATAGTTGGAACGGCACTAGCCGTGGCCGTTGCTGCCGGCCTTTTCTTTGAGCTGGGCGGCGCGGCGCGCCTGCGGCAGCCATTCTTCGAGATAGGTCTCCAGGCGGTGCTGCCGCTCGGCTTCCGACTCCAGCTCAAGCAGCACCTGCCGGGTGTCGAGGGCCAGAGGTAAGAGCATGGCAATGTGAAATGACCACGCCATACCCCCCTGCGGCTGGGGCAGGTCACCGGCGTTGCCCGTAAGGAGAAACGCCTCCTCAAAAAGCTCTGAGAGTCGCACCGGGGCCGGGACTTCCTCACTTTCCTCCCCGAAAAGAAAATCCACGCGGCCCTGCAAGTAGGGCAAGTCTTCAAACACCTGCAGGAGGCGGAAGCGGTTCTGCCCCACAGTGAGGATGTCCAAGCGGCCATCGGGATATTCTTTGATCACTTTGAGGATTTCGGCGCTACAGCCGACATCGGCCAACCCCGTCGCCGGCGGGGCGAGCCCGCGCTTACGCGCCAGCACCACGCCGAACTCCTGTTGCTGCTCGCGGCAGTGGCCGATCATCAGCTTGTAGCGAGGCTCGAAAATGTGGAGCGGCAAAGGCATCCCGGGAAACAGAACAACGTCCAGAGGGAATAGCGGTAAGAGTTCGGTGCTCATCGAGGAGGCCTGGGGGCACGGGACGGGGCGTCACGCCTTGGCGGGCGACTGCAAGACGTCCCGCAGTTTTTGCGATAGCATCTCCAGGGTGAAGGGCTTCTGAAGGAAATCCACGCTGGGGTCGAGCAGTCCCTGGCGCACGGCGTCGTCGTCGGCATAGCCCGACATATAAACTACCCTCACTTCCGGATGCCGGATGCGGACGCGCTTGGCCAGCTCCCAGCCGGTCATCCCCGGCATCACCACATCGGTCAGCAGAAGGTGAATGGCACCGGCATCAGAATCCGCCATGTTCAATGCTTCCTGGCCGCTGCCGGCTTCGAGCACGCGATAGCCGTGGGAGGACAAGAACTCGCGCGCCAGCTCTCGCAAAGGCAGCTCGTCTTCCACTACTAGAACGGTTCGCACGCCGACGGTCGCGGCCACGGCGGCGGCCAGCGCGGGCGCGGGCACGGCTTCCTCTTCCAAGCGCGGGAAGTAAACAGAAAAAGTCGTTCCCTGACCGGGCTGGCTGTCGACCCCGATGTAGCCCCCGCTCTGCTTGACAATCCCGTACACCGTGGTCAATCCCAAGCCGGTTCCCTTCCCTTTCTCCTTGGTGGTGAAGAAGGGCTGAAAAATGCGCGCTTTCGTTTCTTCATCGATGCCGACACCGGTATCGGCCACCTGCAAGAGGACATAGGGCCCCGTGCGAGACCCCGGGTGCTGAGCGACAAAGAGCGCGTCGAGCGTGGCGTCAGCGGTGCGGATCTTGACAGTGCCACCATTGG
>CAYTXK010000036.1:8854-9625 GCA_964441645.1 uncultured Acidobacteriota bacterium | reverse complement strand
ATTCACCACCAGGTTGAGGACGACTTGCTCAATCTGACCAGGGTCGGCCTTGATGCGCCCCTGCACGCCGCCCGGTTCGAAGATCAGCAGGATTTCCGCGCCCACCAGGCGCCGCAGCATGCTCTCGAAGTCCTGCACCAGGGGGTTGACTTCCAGAACCTTGGGTTCGAGGGCCTGGTTGCGGGCAAAGGCCAACAGTTGCCGCGTCAGGGTTGCGGCCCGCTCGGCCGCCTTCTGAATCTCGCCAACGTTCTTGCGCTGGGGACTGTCGGGCGGGAGCTGATCGAGCGTCAGCTCGCTGTACCCCTTGATGAGCATCAAGAGGTTATTGAAGTCGTGGGCGACGCTGCCCGCCATCCGACCCACGGTCTCCATCTTCTGCGCCTGGCGGACTTCGGCCTGCGCCCGGCTAATTTCTTCTTCTACTTTCCCTGAGCGCTTGTTGGAGTAGAGAGCGTGGTCGGCCCGCTCCAGGAACTGGTCGGGGCGCTCTCCTGCCTGATAGCCCACCCAGCCGGCGGAGAAAGGCACCGGAATCTGGTTGCCGTTGTACTCCACTTCCAAGCCCGTCAGGCGGGCCAAGACCCGAGGTACCAGCTCCGGCTCGCACTCGGGCAGAATGGCAAGAAACTCATCGCCGCCCATCCGAGCCGGCAGGTCGGAACTGCGCACCGCCTTTTTCAAGCGGCTGGCAAAAGCCTTCAAGACCAGATCGCCAGCGGCGTGGCCGAACTTGTCGTTAGCGTCCTTGAGCCCATCGAGATCGAGGGC
>CAYTXK010000036.1:0-8844 GCA_964441645.1 uncultured Acidobacteriota bacterium | reverse complement strand
GGTCAAGGGGTAGTCGTGTCGGGCGGACCGGGAGATTTCTGCCGCCAGATGTTCCTCGCAAACCCGCCGGTTGTAGAGGCCGGTCAAGGGGTCGAGCATGGCCAGTAGGTGGAACTCCTCGGCCTTCACCTGAAGTTGGGCCAGGGCGCCAATTTGATCGGCTGTTTGCTGGCGCAGGCGGCGGTTCAGCATCTGCTGGTAGATGGTGTAGGTGCTGAAGAGCAAGACGAGTCCCAGCAGGCCGCGGATGGCGATGCTGATCTCGAACTGCTGCGCCGGATCGGTGTGCGGGAAAAGGGCTGGGAGCGAGAAGGACGCCAGGCCCCCGGTGAGCAGCAAGACGACCACCACCATGGCGGCCCAGAGCCACCAGCCACGCCGCTCCAGTTTCTCCAGCCCGGCGCGGATTTCGCGCAGACGAGTCTCAGAGCTAGGGGAGGCCGTGGGAGGGGCTAGTGGGGTCTCGTTCGCCATCGTGCTCAATAGTTCTCCGCCGACATACGCCGCTCCAACTCCGAAGGTTCGGGGCTGGCTGGCGGCTGGCTCCCGGCTTCTACGAAGAGGTGGTTAGTCACTGTCCTGCCGGTTGTGAGACCGGCCAACATGGATTGAAGTATAGCCAAGCCCGGCTAGAAAGAAAAGCCCACTCACGCCGGCGCGGCCAACTTCCTCGGCCCCGCGCTCAGCGCGGGAAGGGGTACATCAACCAGCCCAGCCCGAGACCAACCAGCATGAAGACGCCAAAGCTCCACAGGAAATAGCGCAAGCGGTCGCGGCGGCTTTGCTTGGTCAGGAAAGCAAATACCACGGAGGTGAGGAAGGAAAAAAAGGTCAAGGCCTGGAAGTGGGAGAGCTCAAGCACCTGCGCCAGAGGCGACATGGCTAGTCCTTTTTGCCCACGGCGATGTCGTAGGCGTCCAGCGCCGTCAAAAGGTTCAACAAACCGGCGCAGAGGAAGAAGACGGTGCCGTAATCGCCCAGGGCGCGATTCATGTAAAACTGACCCAGGCCGGCGGCCCGGGCCGCCAGGAAGAGAAACCCCATGCCCAAGTCGCCCACAAAGCCCAGGAAGTGCAACAGCAAGACAAATGCACCCTGGGCGCGGTCGAAGGGCGGCCCGTAGAGCTTGGCGCCCATGGCGAGGCCCAGGACGGCCATCGCGGTTACGCAGAGGAAAAACACTGCGGCGCGGTCGTATTTCTTCTGCAAGAAGTGGCCCAGCCCGGGAACCCCCCAGCCGACCAGGCCAAGAATCCAGCCGCGCACCTCGCGCCCGGCGGTTACCGGCGGGGCGGGTGGAGCCGCGGGCTTGCTGGCTTCTGCGTCTCCCACTCGCTCACTCCCCTATCAGGACAACGTCACGCTGCACGGCACCCGTGGGGCCGGCGCTGCGCCCGTCCACATAGACGTCCACTTCGCTGCGCACACCGAATTCAGGCAGATAGATGCCCGGCTCGACCGAAAAGCAGGTGCCGGGAATGATTTCGCGGTCATCGTGGGTTTCGAGGTTGTCCATGTTGGCGCCGGTGGAGTGCACGGTTTCACCAATGGAATGGCCGGTGCGATGGACGAAATAATCGGCGTAGCCGTGCTGGCGAATCACGGCGCGGGCGACGTCGTCGACCTGATAGCCGCGGATGGTTTCTCCGCGCGCCACAGAGCCGGCCACAAACTCCACCGCGGCATCACGGGCAGCGCGCACCACTTCGAAAACGTTTTGGTGGCGCGACGGCACCTCACGCCCGACGTAGCCGACCCAAGTGATGTCGTAGTACACCGCGCTGGGCTGCTTCAGCTTTCCCCAGACGTCGAGCAGCACCCAGTCGCCGGAGCGAATGGGCCGGCTGGTCTGGGGAGTCGGCTCGTAGTGCGGGTTGGCGGTGTTTTCATTCACGGCCACTACCGGGCCGTCTTCGGTGGTCACGCCGCGGGCAGCGAATTGCTCGAGCATCCATTGCCGCACGCCGTATTCATCGGCCTGGTTTTTCTTGATCCGCTGACCAATCTCGGCAAAGGCGCCGCGCACGATGGCGTCAATCGCCTGGCCCGCCGCCCGGTGCATATCCCACTGGGCCGCTGACCAGCGCGCCTCGAATTCCTGCACCAGGTCGCCAGAGCTCACAACCTCTTTCCCCACGCTTCGAACCAGCTCCACCGTGCCGGCATCGGCCAACGAGAGGATGGGAATATTGTTCAACGGGGAGTACTGCATAGCGACGCGTTTGGCCGCGCCCAAGATAGAGCCCAACCGCTCGCGCAGCTCAGGCCAAGCGGCATAGAGGTGCTTCTCTCCGGGAAGCGAATCGAGCCGCCCCGACTCGATGCGGTGGACCAGTTTCTGTGGCGTGCCTGAGCCGGGAATGAAGTAGAACCAGCGCCGCGTCACCATGCCCGCTTCCAAGCCCAGCACCCGATAAGAAATCGGGTCGCGGTGGAAAACGTCGTAGAGCAGCCAGCCGTCGAAGCCGCGGCGCCGCAGCGCTGTCTGTATCGCTTCGAGCTCAAGAGACATAGGTAAACCTCACTGAGAAGCCATCACGGTGCGCCATTTTTCTTCCGAGGGCGCCGCCGTGGCCAGACTCACCGCCACCAGCGCCAGCAGGGAAAATATCAGCGCCGGGATGACGGCGTCCACTTCGCGCGTGAAGGCCACAAAGCCGTTGGTCGCCTCCTGATTGGCAATCACATTCCACCCGATACTGATTACGGTTCCGGTGACGATGGAAGCCAGCGCCCCCGGCGCATTGGCGCGCTTCCAGAAGAAGGCGGCCAGAACCACCGGGGTCACACCGGCCCCGTAGACGGTGTAGGCATAGACCGCCATGCGGAGGATGGACTCTGTATAGGCCGCCATGACCAACGCCACCATTCCCAACAGGACCACAAAAACTCGCGAAAAGAACAGAAGCTGCCGCTCGGTGGCCCGCGGATTCAGGAAGCGGTGGTAGACGTCGTGGATGAGGTTGCTGGCGGGCGAAAACAGATAGTTGTTGCCCGTGGAAAGCACTTTGGCGAACACTCCCCCCAGCAGCAAAGCCCCCAAAAACTCCGGCAGCCCCTGACGGGCGACGACAGGAATAATTTCTCGCGGCACCGAGTCCTTAAAAAGGCCGCTGCCCACCACCGCCAGAGCGACAATCACGGTTTCCAGAACAACTGTACCGACGATCCAACCCGCCACGGACAGCTTGGCATCCCGCTCGGTCTTGGCGGAAAAGAATTTTTGGTACATAGCCTGATTGCCCAGGAGCAGGAACATGGTAGGCAGGAAGTAGTTTAGCGCCTGGTACCAGCGGAACGGCCCCAGCGCGGTGAAATGATTTTCCGGGAGCGCGGCGCGCAGACCCGCCCAGCCGCCGGCCGCCCCGAGAATCACCGGCAGGGCGGCGCAGGCGGTTACGGTGACCAGCAGCCCGATCACCAAGTCCATATAGGCCACCGAACCCATCCCGGCCAGCGCGGTAAAGAGGATGACGAACCCCGCGATGAGATACATCCCCTCCTGCCGCCCCACGGCGCCGGGGAAAATCAGGTGAAGGATGTCGCCGCCGGCGCGGAACTGGTAGCTGACGATGCTGGTGTAGGCGATGACGATGGCAAGCGTGCCGAACAAGCGCGCGTAGTGGTCGTAGCGCGCCTCGAGCAAATCGGGAACCGTAAATTGCGCGAAGCGGCGCGCGCGTCCGGCGATGAACGCAATCACCACCAGCCCCGCCCAACCGCCCGCGGGCAGCCAGAGCGCCGCGAAGCCGTTCTTGAAGGCGTTTTCCGCTCCGGCAAACAGGCTGCCGGCGCCGATCCAGCTCGAGAGCAGGGTGAAGACCAGCACCGGCCAGGTCAACTGCCGCCCGGCGACAATGAAGTCGGCGCCCGTCTTGACCAGAAAGCTGCGGTAGAGGCTGACCGCCAGCAGCGTGGCCAGAATGGCAATCAGTACGACCGCGTAGAGTGTGCCGTCCATGACTCAAAATGCGCCGGATTCTTCTGCCTCCGGCGAGATGGCAAAAAAATTACTCCGCCCGGCCTGAACCGCTGCCCGGAGGGCCGAGCCGGAGCCGCTCGAGAACCGTGGCGGGGTCGAGCCCCGTCACTTCAATCAGCTTGAGGGGAGCTCGCTCGCCCGCGGCTATCTTAATGGAACTCTTCGAGACCTGCAAATGCTCGGCCAGCAGAGCCACCATCGCCTGGTTGGCGCGCCCTTCGAGCGCCGGCGCAGTTACTCGCAGGCGCAGAGCCCCGGCGTGGACGCCGGCCAGCTCCTCTCGACGCGCCCGCGCTTGCACCTTGACTCGAAAGCGCACTCCGCCCGGCCTGCTCTCGAGCTCCAGGCTCATCGCCCGGAGCGTTCCCCGAAAATCGCCGTTCCCAGGCGAATCTGTGTCGCGCCTTCTTCGATGGCGACCTCAAAGTCGTGGCTCATGCCCATGGAGAGCTCGCGCATCTCGACACCCGGCCGGCGCCGCTGCTCAAGCTCCCCCGCCAGTTCCCGCAAGCGGCGGAAATAGGGGCGCACCTGCTCGGCTGGCTCGAGATAGGGCGGCAGGGTCATCAACCCTTTCACGGCCAGGCCTTCAAGACTCGCTAGCTGTTCCACCAAAGCGGGCAAGGTGCCGGGCTCGACGCCCGATTTGGCCGCTTCTTCGCCGAGCTTGACTTGAATGAGAACCGGGAGGCGGCGCCCGGCTTCCCGAGCTGCCTCGGACAGTTTTTCCCCCACGTGCAAACTGTCGAGTGCATCAAAGCAATCAAAAAGCGCCGCCGCCCGTCCCGCCTTGTTGCTTTGCAGATGCCCCACCAGATGCCAGACCGCTGCGGGTAGTGTCAGCAAGCGCCGCTTTTCTTCAAACTCCTGCACGCGGTTCTCGCCGAAATGACGAAGCCCGATGCGGTAGCCTTCGGCAATCCGCTCCGGCGGAACCAGCTTGGTCACTGCCACCAGGGTCACTTCATCCCGACGGCCGGCCCGCTCGAGAGCGGCACGGATGCGCTCCCGGACACGTTCCAAGTTCTCGGCCACCGAGAATGTCTCAGCGCGACTCATCGCCGCGATTGTAACACCCGCTGCACGAGCGAGGCGGCCTTTGGCCCGCTCCGCTCCAGCCGTGCTATGATGGGCGGCCCTTCGGAATGCTTCCTATGACTGGCGCTCAACTGGCATGAGTCCACGCCGCCGCGCTGCCCCGCCCGGCGGGCGGGCCGGACTATTCTTCACTTTTGAAGGCATTGACGGCTCGGGCAAGACTACCCAGTTACAACGATTCGCCGACTATGTCAGCCGGCTAGGGCTGCCTTTCCTGACGACGCGCGAGCCCGGTGGCACGGAGCTGGGCGAGCGCATTCGCCGAGTGCTGCTCCCCCGCGCCAGCGCCGGAATCGATCCCCGCACAGAGGTGTTGCTGCTTTTCGCCGCGCGCGCGCAAAACGTCGCGCAAACCATCCTGCCGGCGCTCGAGCAAGGCCGCCTGGTGCTCTGCGACCGCTTCAGCGACGCTTCGCTCGCCTACCAGGGCTACGGGCGTGGCCTCGACCTGCGCTTCATCCGCCAGCTCCATCGCGTCGCCTGCCAGGGCCTCGACCCGGACTTGACCTTCGTCATTGATATCGACCCCAGCCGCAGCGTCCGCCGGGCGCGCCGCCGCATTGCCGCGGCCCGGCAGGATGAAGGCCGCTTCGAACAGGAGAGCCTGAAGTTTCACCAACGCGTTCGCCGCGGCTATCACGCGCTGGCGCGGCAAGAACCGCGCCGCCTCAAACTCATCCCCGGGGAGGACACTATCGAGGCCGTTCACCAGAAGATTATCGCGGCGGCCCGGCCGCTGCTGTCGCGCCTGACGCCGGGGGCCAGCTCGTGACCTTCGCGGACTTTGTCGGCAACGCCCGCGTCGTCGCGGCTCTGCGCCAGATGATGGCGAGCGAGCGGGTTCCGCACGCCTTGCTCTTCGCCGGGAAGAAAGGCGTGGGTAAGTTCACGCTGGCCACGCTGTTTGCTCGCGCGCTCAATTGCGAACGGGCTGCGGGTGAAATCTGCGGCCAGTGCCGCAACTGCCGGGCGCTGGCAACGCTCGAAGACCTGCCAGCGCTGGTCGAGGCGGCGCTCGAATCGCGAGGCAGCGCCAATCCCGAAGAAGTACCGCTGCTGATCCGCCCGCACCCGAGCGTCACCGTGCTGGTTCCCGACGGGGCCTTCATCCGCGTCGCCCAGATGCGCCATGTCGTCCGGCAGGCCCATACCGTAGCGGCCGGCGCGCGGCATCAGGTTTTCCTGATTGACGAAGCCGAGCGTCTGCGCTTCGATTACGCCGACATCCTGCTCAAAGTTCTCGAAGAGCCTCCCGAGCGCACGACGCTCATTCTTGTCACTTCGGCCCCCTTTGAGCTGCGCCCGACCATCCGCTCCCGCTGCATCCCTCTTTATTTCTCGCCGCTCACCCAGGGCGAAATCGAAACCTGCTTGCCGGCCCGACGCCCGGCCTGGAAAAAGGCGGAGCGGGAGCTGGCGGCGGCCGTGGCCGGCGGCAGCCTGGGAACGGCGGTGACGCTCGACCTGGAGCGCTTTCGCCGCGTCCGACGGGAGGCCCTGGAGCTGGTACGTGCCAGCCTTGCGGTCGAAATCAACCCCGAGGCGCTCTTTGCCGCCACGGCCCTGCTGGCCGGCAAGGAGGCGCAGGCCGAGGGCGAAGGGGAAAAGCCGCGGGCGGCGTTGGAATTTTCCCTTGACATCCTCTATGCACTTCTGCGAGATATTCTGCATTGGAAAGTTGGTGTTCCCGAACTGGGACTCCACTCTCCAGATCTTCGCTCCGAACTGCAGACGCTGAGCCGGGAAGCAAGCTGGGTATGGTTTCAGCGGGCAGTGGCGCATCTGGATCGCATCGAGAGCTGGCAACGCCGGAACGTCAGCCGCCAGCTTGCCCTGGATGCGTGGGCGCTCGGCTTGGCCCGCCCCGAGTAAAAAAACGGGCGAACCCGGAGGGCCGCTTCCCGCATCTGTATAAGCTAGAGGCTTGCGAACCAGCATCTGGAGGGGGTCTAGGAGGTGGGCCACCTCAGGATGAGCGATGAAACCAATAAGGGTTTGACTGCGTATAATGATTATAAAGAACGAGGTGCGACCGTGAACCGCCGACTCATTCGTCCTAGTTTGGCAGAAGTGAAGGAGCAGTTCGGACAGGGGGATCCGCAACGGCGCAAGCCGGTGCCGCCCGAGCAGACGCATGCCGAGGCGTACTACTACGTCAAGAATATGCAGGCGCGCACGCCGATGGTGGTGGTGCTGGCCGACGGAGAAATTCTGCACGGCACGGTGGAGTGGTACGACAAGCACTGCATCAAACTGACGCGCACCAACGCGCCCAACCTGCTCCTCTACAAATCGGCCATCAAGTACCTCTACAAGGACGAGGACGCCTCCGGCAACGGCCAGCCCCCAGAGCCGGAGATGGCCCACACCGACCGCGATCTCGAGTAGAGGAATCGCCCGCCGGCGGATTTCCGGACAGCCTACGTCTTCTCCTCGGCGGGGCGAATGCTGTAGGTGAGCAAACTCTTCGCCACCAATTCCCGGCGCGCGTTGCGAATCTCCACTTCACCTACGGCCAGCCGCTTTCCCAGGCGCAGCACACGTGCATGGGCTTCGAGGCGCCCGCCCCAATGCGGCACCAGGTAGTTAATCGTCATCTCCACGGTGGCGAGGCCAACCAAAGAAGAAAAGCGCGTAAAGATGGCCATGGCCAGCGCCGTATCGGCCAGCGTCGCCAGCACTCCGCCGTGCACGCCGTGCGGGTGACGATGCCGCGGCCCCGCCTCCAGTGTCAGAATGGCGCGCCCGGGAGCCAATCGCGCCAGCTTGAATCCAAACAAACGCACCGGCCCCACCAGCCGGAAGCGGCGCCGAATTTCCTCGTAGTGCCGCGCGCGTCTCGCCGCCATCGTCAACCCGCTGTGTAGCCGCCATCGAGCGGCAGAGCGACGCCAGTCATCCAGCTTGACTCATCGCTGGCCAGGAACAGCGCCAGTCGCGCCACGTCCTCTGGTGTCCCCATTCGCCCCAGCGGAATCTGGGCAGTGCGTCGCGCCAACTCGGCGGTGGGATCGCCAAAGCGCGCCAGGGATTCCCGCCCCATGGGGGTATCGACCAGAGCTGGACAAATGCAGTTGACGCGGATGTTTTCCGCAGCGTGGTCGAGGGCCAGAGCTTTAGTCATTTGCACCAGGCCGCCCTTGGACGTGGCGTAGGCTACGCGCCGCTTCATCCCCACCAGCCCCAGCACCGAGCCGATGTTGACGATGGAACCGCCGCCCGCCCGGCGCAGCTCCGGCAGGGCGTGTTTGCATAGCAGGAAAACTCCTCTCAGGTTGGTCGCCATCATTTGTTCCCAATCGCCCAGGCTGGTCTCCTCCGCCGTCCCAGCCACCCAGTAGGCGGCGTTGTTCACCACCACGTGCAGGCCGCCGAAGTTCTCGAGCGCCCGCGCTACGAGGGCCTTGACCTCAGGCTCGCGCGTGACGTCGCAGGGTTGAACGACCGCTCGGCCACTCGCCCCGAGGGCGCGGGCCACCTCTTCGAGCGGCTCCCGACGCCGCCCGGCCAGCACTACGGCCGCGCCTTCGCGAGCGAACAGCTCCGCACAGACGCGCCCGATGCCCGTCCCGGCTCCGGTGATGATGGCTGTTTTCCCGGCAAGTCGCATGGCCGAAAATCGAGAAAGGCGAGGCAATCTAGCACGCGCCTGCATCCAATGTCCATCGCGCGAAACTTGTCGGCCCAAAGGAGCGTCTGTTAGAGTGAGGCGGCGATGAAAATCGGCATCACCTGTTACCCAACCTATGGCGGCAGCGGCGTGG
>CAYTXK010000035.1:0-12495 GCA_964441645.1 uncultured Acidobacteriota bacterium | reverse complement strand
CGAAACCGGCGGCGCCGTCTCGGTGCGCTGGCGCCGGAACGGGAGTTTCATCGAAGTCGCCGTCGAGGATAGCGGCCCGGGCCTGGCCAACACCACCAACCTCTTCGTCCCCTTCTTCACCACCAAGCCCGGCGGCTCCGGCATCGGCCTGGTTTTGAGCCGGCAGATCGCCGAAGCCCACGGCGGCTCCCTCACCCTGGAAAACCGCGCTGGCGGCGCGGGCTGTGTCGCCCGCCTCCGCCTCCCCCTCTAACCTGTCCGTCTGCGGACACTCCCATCCCGCCCTTGCGCAACCCCCGGCGATTCGAGGAGGGCGAAACCAGAGGTAACATAAGTATTTTCAATGAGTTATAAGTTCCTACCAAGCGGTACCAAGCGTGCGTCTAACTATCAGCTTAGTTGATGTTGTTATGGATATTCCACGTCCCCAAGCATTGCGGAACAAGCGGCTGCGCTGGGCAGCCTACATCGGCGGGGTGTTGATTGTGGTACCGCTGGTGACGATTGGTCTGTCGCGCCTCGAGCCGGCGGCGCCGACCGTGGAGCGCGGGACAGTTTGGATTGATACGGTCAAGCGGGGAGAAATGCTGCGGCAGGTACGCGGCTCGGGGACGCTGGTGCCGATCGAGATTCGCTGGATTCCCGCGGCGACCGAAGGGCGGGTGGAGCGCCGATTGGTGCTGCCGGGCACAAACGTGGAAGCCAACACCGTTATTCTGGAGTTGAGCAACCCGCAGCTCCAGCAAGAGGCGCTCGACGCCGAGATGGCGCTGCGGCGGGTGGATGCGGAGTTCGCCAACCTGCGCGTGCAGCTCGAAAGTCAGTTTATGACCCAGCAGGCAGAGGCGGCGCGCCTCCAGGGGGATTTCGTCGAAGCGAAACTCCGGGCGGAGCGCGACGAACAGTTGTTCAAGCTCGGCCTGGCCCCCGACCTGGACCTCAAAGTGTCGCGGGCGCGAGCAGAAGCACTGGCCACGCGCAACCAACTCGAGCAACAGCGGCTGGCCATCGCTTCGAAAGCCAGCCAGGCGCAGCTTGAGGCCAAGCAGGCCGAGGTGGAACAGCGCCGCGCGCTCTACGGGCTGCGGCGCCAGCAAGTGGAAGGCTTGAAGGTGAGGCCGGGGATCCGCGGCGTGCTGCAGCGCCTGCCGGTCGAAGTCGGCCAGCAGGTTTTGCCCGGCACCAATCTTGCCCAGGTGGCCGACCCCACGCGGCTGAAGGCAGAGCTGCGCATCCCGGCCACGCAGGCGCGCGATATCCAGCTCGAGCAACCCGCTTCCGTGGACACGCGCAACGGCATTATTCCCGGGCACGTCATCCGCATTGACCCGGCGGTGCAGGACGGGACGGTGCTCGTGGACGTTTCGCTCGACGGCGCCTTGCCGCGCGGGGCCCGGCCCGACCTCAACATTGACGGGACGGTGGAGCTGGAGCGGCTGGCGAACGTGCTCTACGTCGGCCGGCCCGCCTTTGGCCAGGAAGACAGCCTGGTGACACTGTTCAAGCTCGGCGAAGGCGGCCGGGAGGCGGTGCGCGTGCAGGTGCGGCTGGGGCGCAGCTCGGTGAACACTATCGAGGTCCGGGAAGGCTTGCAGGAAGGCGACCAGGTGATTCTCTCCGACATGTCGAACTGGGACGCCTTCAATCGCGTTCGGTTGAACTGAAGTCGGGAGGAAGAGAAACGGCGGTGGATACGCTCTGGCAGGACTTGAAATACGGGCTGCGGCAGTTGGTCCGCAACCCGGGGTTCGCAAGTGTCGCAGTGCTGACTTTGGCGCTGGGCATCGGCGCCACATCGTCCATCTTCAGCTTCGTCAACGGCGTGCTCCTGCGCCCGCTGCCTTACGACGAGCCGGGCCAGCTCGTAACCCTGCGCGAGATTTCCCGCGAAGGCAACCAGATGAATGTGCCGGAACAGAACTTCCTGGACTGGCAGCAAGGCACACGGAGCTACGAGCGGATGGCTTTTTACAATTCGTTCGAAGCGAATGTCGCCGGGGGCAGCGAGCCGGTGCGCACGCTGACCTCGATGGTCTCGGCCGATTTCTTTGCTGTGCTGAGGGTGAAGCCGTTTCTGGGCCGCTTGCTCGGACCGGAGGAGAGCAGGCCGGGAGCGCCTCCGGTCGTCGTGGTGAGCCACTCCTATTGGCAGAAATATCTGGGTGGTGATCCCGATCTGAAGGGCAAGCAGATCCGTTCCTTCGGCTACAGTTTGCCCGTCGTGGGCGTGACCCCGCCGGGATTTCAGTTCCCGGCGCAGGTGGACGTTTGGGTGTCGCGCAGCGTGGGCGGCTCGCCGAATCCGAGCCGGAGCGCGCACAACTGGCGCGTGATTGCGCGGCTGAAGCCAGGCGCAACAGTCCAAAAGGCGCGCTTGGAGCTGAGCCAGATCGCCAAGCGCATCCACAGCGAGTACCAAGACGTAACCGCGGTGGACGCGACGGTCCTGCCGCTCCAGGATGCCTTTACGGCGAAAATCCGATCGGCACTACTGATGCTGACAGGGGCCGTCGGGCTGCTGTTACTGATCGCCTGCGCGAACGTGACGAACATGTTGCTGGCGCGCGCCACCGCACGCGAAAAAGAATTTGCGGTGCGCGCAGCGCTGGGAGCGAGCCGCACGCGTCTAGTGCGGCAGTCCGTCACGGAAACTCTCGTTCTCGCCATAGCCGCCGCGCTCTTGGGCGGGGTGCTGGCGTCCTGGGGCGTGGATGCTTTGCTCGCGCTGGCGCAGGGGCAAATCCCACGAGCCGACAACGTCCGGGTAGATACCGTGGTTCTCGGATTTACGCTCGCGGTTTCCGTCCTGCTATCTGTGTTGCTGGGGTTGGCACCGGGCTGGCGCGCCAGTCGGCTGGAGCTGCAGTCGGTGATCAACGAGGCGGGACGGGGCAGCTCCGGCGGCGGAGGACAGAGGCGCGTCCGCAGCGCCCTCGTGGTTTCTCAAGTTGCATTGACGCTAATGTTGCTCGTCGGCGCGGGCTTGTTGGCGCGCAGCTTCGCGCACGTGATGGCGGTAGACCTCGGGTTCCAGAAAGAAAACCGGCTGGGGCTCGATCTGAAGACATCTTTTCCGCAGAACGATCAGGATACGCAACGCCTGCGGGAGTTCTCCCGTCAACTCGAGGAGAGGATTGCCGTACTACCGGGGGTGCTTTCCGTCGGCGGGTCGAACTCTCCGCCGATGTCGTTTGCCGCCGGCAATGGACAGTTCAAGATTGAAGGGCGCGAGGATTCGGGGAACTACTGGCCGAGCTACCGCATCGTGAGCCCAGGATATTTCAAGACGCTGGGAATTCCTCTGCTCCGGGGCCGGCTGTTCGACGACACCGACGGGCCTACCACGCCGCAGGTCGCGGTGATCAGCCAGGACGTGGCCGAAAAGGTCTTTCCCGGGCAGGATCCCATCGCCCGCCGCATCAACATGGCGAATATGGATGGCGACGAAAACTGGATGACCATCGTGGGGGTGGTCGGCGACATCAAGGAAGATGGGCCAGAGACCGCCACGAGCGGTGCAATCTATGCCCATTATCTGCAGCGGGGCAAGGGCAGCGGGATAGCCCGCTTTACCTGGGTGCTGCACACCGCGGGCGATCCAACCCTGCTGATCCCCTCTCTACGCGAGACCGTCCGGGCGCTGGACCCCGAGGTGGCGCCGAAGTTCATTACGCTCGAACAGAGTTTTACCGCCACTACGGCTGCGCGGCGTTTCAGCCTCACCCTGATTGCCGTTTTCGCCGGAGTGGCACTGGGACTGGCCAGCTTAGGTATCTATGGCGTGCTGGCTTACGCCGTCGAGCGACGCACGCGCGAGATCGGCATCCGCATGGCGATAGGCGCCCAACCCAGCGAGGTGTTTCGGCTGGTTGTGGGGCAAGGGCTGCGGCTGGTGATGCTTGGAGTGGCAGTGGGGGTTCTACTCGCACTGGCACTGACCCGGTACCTCGGCACGCTGCTTTACGGGGTGACGCCAGCTGATCCCCTCACCTATGTTTGCATGGTTGTGTTGGTGATCGTGGTGGCACTAGCGGCGTGCTATGTGCCAGCGCGGCGGGCGACGCGGGTGGACCCCATGGTGGCCCTGCGTTTCGAGTAGAGGAAAACGATGGACACGCTGATCCAGGATTTGAAATACGGGTTGCGGCAGTTGGTCCGCAATCCAGGTTTCACCGCCGTCGCCGTCCTGACGCTGGCGCTGGGCATCGGCGCCAACACGGCGATTTTTTCGGTGGTCAACGCCGTCGTGTTGCAGCCACTTCCGTATCCGCAGCCCGACAGGCTGGTCAAGATCTGGAATACCTGGACAGGGTTTGGCCTGAGCACGGTTTCCCCGCCGGAATACCTCGACTACAAGCAGCAGACCACGGTGTTCAAGGATGTGGCCGCCCACAGCGGGACCGGGAGCATGAACATCGCCTTCGGCACGGGGGAGCCGGAGCGAGTTCCCCGAGTCTACGTCACGCCCAATCTGTTTGCGGTGTTGGGGGTGGAGCCGCTTCTGGGGCGGACCTTTCGCGCCGACGAGGCCGGGGTGGGGAATTTCCGGGTGCTGATTCTGAGCTACGGGTTGTGGCAGCGGCGCCTGGGCGGTGACCCGGGCGTAATCGGCAAATCGTTTCCCGTGGATGGCAACAGCTACACGGTTGTGGGCGTGATGCCGCCGGAGTTCGAATATCCCGAAAAGGCGGTGCAGATTTGGCACCCGTTTTGGTTCAATTTCGCGGAAAGGGCTCGGGGCAACCGTGGCCTTCGCGTTCTGGCGCGCTTGAAAGATGGTGCGACCCTGGAGGCAGCGCGTGCGGAGATGGACACCCTCGCCCGGCGGTTCCAGCAGGACTATCCCAGCGATTATCCAGAAGGAAGCGGTTGGGGGGTCAAGGTCGTCTCCTTGCATGAGGAATGGGTGGGCGGCGTTCGCGCCGCACTGTTGATCCTGCTGGCTGCTTCCGGGTTGCTTCTCCTCATCGGCTGCGCCAATGTCGCCAATTTGTTGCTGGCGCGGGCCACGGCGCGCAAGAGAGAAGTGGCCGTCCGCGTGGCGCTGGGGGCGGGCCGCTGGCGCCTCATCCGCCAATTACTGACTGAAAGTCTGCTGCTGGCTTTGCTGGGCGGTCTGGCCGGCGTGGTCCTGGCCGTGTGGGGCGTGGACTCGCTGGGAGCCGTGAGCGGGGGCCGGATTCCTCGGCTGCATGAAGTCGAAATCAATGTCCCGGTGCTGGGGTATGCCCTGCTGCTGGCGTTGCTGACCGGCTGCTTGTTTGGCCTGGCGCCGGCCTGGCAAGTTTCATCCACTAACGTGCAAGACGCCCTGAAGGAAGCGGGGCGCGGGACGCCCGCGGGACGCCACCGTGTCCGAAGCCTGCTGGTGGTTTCCCAGGTCGGCTCGGCCCTGGTGCTGCTGGCGGGCGCGGGGTTGCTGCTCCTGAGCTTCTGGCGTTTGCAGCGAGTCGACCCGGGATTTGACCCGAAAAACGTCCTGACGGCGCAGGTGCTGCTGTCCGACCGCCGCCGGTACCAGGATCAGAAGCAGATTGGCTTGTACTTCGAGGAACTCCGGGAGCGTCTCGAAGGTCTGGCCGAAGTGGACTCGGCGTCGGCGATTTCGAATCCGCCCTTCAGCGGTTGGAATGACGACGACGCCTTTGAAATTGAGGGCCGACCTCCCACCACCCCGGGGCTCTACCCGGATGAGGAGCTCCGCAACATCACACGCGACTATTTCCGCACCCTGCGTCTGCCCCTCGTGCGCGGCCGCGACTTCACCTCTCTCGATACGGCTGAAGCTCAGCCGGTGGCGATCATCAGCGAAGCGCTGGCCCGAAAGCATTGGGGCGAGCGAGATCCCATCGGCCAACGGATTCGGAGAGTCGGCCGGGAGGAGTGGATAACCATTGTCGGCGTGGTCGGCGACGTTCGCCACCTCGGCCTGGGCGCCGAGATAAGGCCCATCTGGTACCTGCCCGTGCTGCAACCACCCCTCGGCGATGTCAACATGACGGTGATGATTCGCAGCCGGCGCGAGCCCACCGCGCTGGCCGCCGCCCTTCGCCAGCAGGTGCGCACCATGAATCCCGACCAGCCGATTTACGATGTCAAGACCATGGAAGAGGCGATTTCGGCCTCTCTGGGGCAGCCGAGATTCAGCTCCCTCCTGCTCGGGCTGTTCGCACTTCTGGCCGTCGCGTTGGCCGCGGTGGGAATCTACGGAGTGATTTCCTATGCGGTGGCGCAGCGCACCGGCGAGATCGGAATCCGCATGGCCCTGGGCGCTGTCCCCCGAGCCATCTTCTGGATGGTGGTGCGCGAAGGGCTGGGGATGACCCTGGCCGGGTTGCTCCTGGGTTGGGGCGGAGTCTTCGTGGTGACGCGTTGGCTAGAAAGTCTGCTGTTTGGTGTCAGCCCTCTGGATCCCACGGTTCTCATCGGTGTGTCGGGGTTTCTGACGTCGGTGGCGCTGGCGGCCTGCTGGGTGCCGGCGCGGCGGGCGACGCGGGTGGACCCGCTGGTGGCGCTGCGCTACGAGTAAAAGGAAAACGATGGACACGCTCTGGCAGGATTTGAAATACGGGCTGCGGCAGCTGGGCCGCAACCCGGGGTTCACTGCCGTCGCCGTGCTGACGCTGGCGCTGGGCATCGGCGCCAACACTACGATCTTCAGCCTGCTGAATGCGGTCCTGCTGCGGCCACTGCCGGGGCGCGACCCGGGCCAACTGGTGGGCGTTTATACCAGCGACTACAGCGGGCCGCTCTATTCCGCTTCTTCTTATCCTGACTATGTGGATTTCCGGGATCGCAACCAAACGCTCTCCGGGCTGGCCGCCTATACGCTCACCCCGATGGTGCTGAGCCAAGAGGGCCAAAGCTACCGGGTGATGGCCAGCGTGGCCAGCGGAAACTTTTTCGAGGTGATAGGAATCCCCGCTCGCTACGGCCGCGCCTTCACGCAGGAAGAGGACAAACCGAGCGCCGCCGCCCTGGTGACCGTGCTCAGCTACGGCTTGTGGCAGCGGCGGTTCGGGGCCGACTCAAGCTGGGTGGGCAAGACCCTGACCCTGAACGGGCAGCCGTTCACCATTGTCGGCATCGCCCCGGAGGGTTTTACCGGAATGACACGCGGCATCGGAAACGACCTGTGGGTACCCATCAACACGGAGCCGATACTCCCGCCCGGCCGCAACGAAATTGCCGGTCGCGGGAATCGCGGATTTCTGGTGACCGGCCGCTTGAGGCCGGGCGTTACGCTTGAACAGGCGCGTGCCAACTTCGCGTTGCTTGCCCAACAGCTTCACAACGCCTACCCGAACGAGTGGACCAACCTGCGAAGCGAGCCGCGGGTGGTGAGTATCTTGCCGGAGAACGAAATCCGTATCTTTTATCCAGAAGCGCGCGGGGCGATCTGGGGATTTCTCGGATTGCTGCAAGTCGTGGTGGGGCTGGTGCTGGCGATTGCGTGCGCCAACGTGGCCAATCTTCTGTTGGTGCGGGCAACCATGCGGCGGCGGGAAATCGCTGTGCGCCTGTCGCTGGGCGCCAGCCGCCGGCGGCTTATCCAACAGTTGCTTGCAGAAAGCCTACTGCTTTCGTTGCTTGGGGCCAGCGCCGCGCTGTTGCTCGCGCTCTGGAGCACGGAAGCCATCATGGCTTTTCAGCCACCCCTGCCGGTGACGCTGGCCCTCGACCTAGGCCTCGATTGGCGGGTGCTGCTCTTTACTCTGGGGCTGGCAGTAGGCAGCGGCGTGCTCTTCGGCCTAGCGCCGGCCTTGCAGGCCTCGCGTCTGAATCTCGCGGGTGCCTTCAAAGATGAAGGGAGCGCTACCAGCGGGCCGCGGCGCTCGTGGCTGCGCCACTCGTTGGTGGTGGCGCAGGTGGCCCTGTCGCTCCTGCTACTCATCGTGTCGGGGTTATTCCTGCGCAGCCTGGCGAATGCCGAAGCCATTGACCCGGGGTTCGACCCGAAGGACGTGCTGGTGGCTGGCGTTGACGTCGGCTTGCAGGGCTACAGCGAAGCACGGGGGCGGCAGTTCTTCGAGCAGTTGCAAGAGCGACTGGAATCCCTCCCGCAAGTGGAGTCGACCAGTGTGGCGAGCATCCTGCCGTTAGGGCTGGCCTTCGGCCGGCGCGGTGTTTCCATTCAGGACTATAGGCCGGCACCGGGCGAGGATATGGAGGTGGGCTTCACCGTGGTCGGGCCGGGTTACTTCGAAACCCTGCGGATTCCGATTGTGCACGGGCGTTCGTTCACCCCAGAGGATACGATGGGGGCCCCCGGGGTCGTGATCGTCAACCAAGCCTTCGTCCGCCGCTACTGGCCGGGACAGGAGCCAGTCGGCAAGCATTTGACTGTCGGCACCGCCGCCAGCGAACAGGCCTTCCCTCAGGGGCTCGAAGTGGTCGGCATAGCCAAGGACGGCAAGTATGGAACGCTGGGGGAAGACGCGGTCCCCTTTGTGTTCTATCCCCACCGCCAGAACTACGAGGCGGAAATGACCTTGGTGGTGCGGACAAAGGGCGACCCGACGGGCTTTGCGGACACCCTGCGGCGGGAGGTCCACACGCTCAATCCGCAGCTTCCGGTTTATGACGTGCGCACGATGGCAACCCACCTGGGTTTCACACTGTTTCCCGTACGACTGGCCGCAACGCTGCTGGGGGTAATGGGAGTTTTGGGGTTGGTACTAGCCTCGGTGGGAATCTATGGCGTGGTGTCCTACGCGGCGAGCCAGCGCACGCGGGAGATTGGCATCCGCATGGCCCTGGGCGCGCAGCGAGCCGACGTGCTGCGCCTGGTGATCGGTCAAGGAATGGCTCTGACAGTCGCCGGGCTGGTACTCGGCCTCGGCGCCGCACTGGCAGTGACACGCTTCGCCAGCTTCCTGCTCTACGGCATCAGCCCCACCGACCCGCTGACCTTCCTGGGGATTTCGGCGCTGTTGGCGGCGGTGGCGTTGGTGGCGTGCTGGATACCGGCGCGGCGGGCGACGCGCGTGGATCCGCTGGTGGCGCTGCGCTACGAATGAAGGATTCGACTCGGTAAGAACACGAAGGAGATTCGTAGACAAAAAGGAGAAGCGATGACAAAGAACGGCGGGCCACTGATTCGCCTCGAGGGCGTTACCAAGGTGTTCTACACCGAGGAGGTGGAGACGCACGCGCTGGCCGGCATCCACTTGGAGATTCGCCCGGGGGAATACCTCTCCATTGCCGGGCCGTCGGGCTGCGGGAAGTCGACGCTGCTGTCGCTCATCGGCTTGCTCGATACCCCGACGGGCGGCCAGTACATTTTGAACGGCAAGCAGGTGTCCAACCTCTCGCTGGCTGAGCGCACTCGCATTCGCAACCGCGAGATCGGGTTCATTTTCCAGGCCTTCAACCTCATCGGCGACCTGACGGTCTACGAGAACGTGGAGCTGCCCCTGACCTACCGTGGGATGTCGAGCCCGGAGCGCAAGAAACGGGTACTGGAGGCGCTGGAGCGCGTCGGCATGGCCCATCGCACCAAACACTACCCGGCGCAACTCTCGGGCGGCCAGCAGCAGCGCGTGGCAGTGGCGCGGGCTCTGGTCGGCCAGCCGCTCATCCTGCTGGCGGACGAGCCCACCGGCAACCTTGACTCGAAAAACGGCGAGGCGGTGATGGACCTGATGCGCGAACTGCATCGCCAGGGCGCCACCATCTGCATGGTGACCCACGACCCCCGTTACGCCAACTACGCTCAGCGGGGCATACATCTGTTTGACGGCCGCATCGTGGAAGAAACCGTCGGAGAGCAGATGCCCGTGCATTAGCTCTAGATAACCGGCCTGATGTTTTCGCTCTGGGGCGAGAGCACGGCGCCCCGAAGCTTCCGGGCCAAGCAGCCGGTTCGGGGAAGGAGGCTGCCGTGGAAACGCTGATCCAAGACTTGCGTTATGGCGCCCGCCAGTTGCTCCGCCAGCCCGGGTTCACCCTCGTTGCCGTGCTCACATTGGCGCTGGGCATCGGCGCCAACACGGCGCTCTTCTCGCTGCTCAATGCTATGGCCTTGCGCCCCTTGCCGGTGGAACGGCCGCAAGAGCTGGTGGCCCTCTATTCGAGCGACGCCTCGGGAACCGACTTCGGCAACAGCAGCTACCCGGACTACATGGACTGGCGCGACCGCAACACCGTGTTTTCCGGACTGGCGGCGCACGACAGCGTTCCCTTGAACCTGAGCGTGGAGGGCCACACCGAACGCATCCAGGGAGAAATTGTCACCGGGAACTACTTCACCCTGCTGGGTGTCAAGCCGGTGCTGGGCCGGGCCTTTCTCCCCGAAGAAGACGCCACGCCCGCGACGCACTTCGTCGCCGTGCTCAGTTACGGTTTGTGGCAGCGGCGCTTCGGAGCTGACCCCGAGGCCGTGGGGAAGCGCCTCATCCTCAACGGACAGAGCTTTACGGTGGTGGGCGTGGCGCCCAAGGGCTTTGCCGGCATCGTCTTGGGCGAGACGCCGCAGGCCTGGGTGCCGATGATGACCCAGGCGGTCACCCGCCCGCGCCGCGGCCTCGATCTGCTGACCTTCCGCGGCTCGCGCTGGCTGAGCGTGGTGGGCCGGCTCAAAGCTGACGTCAGCCTCGCCCAGGCCGATGCGGCCCTGGACGCCATCGCCCGCCAGCTCCAGCAAGCCTATCCGCGCAGCAACGAGGGTTACGCCGGCGTGGCCTCCTTCCCGGCGAGCGAGGCACGCATCTGGCCCTCCGCCCGCGGCGCGATTCTCAGCTTTGTCGGCATGCTCAATGCTGTCGCCGCCATCGTCTTGCTGATTGCCTGCGCCAATGTCGCTAACCTGCTTCTGGCCCAGGCGGCCACGCGGCGGCGCGAAGTGGCCGTGCGTCTCGCCATCGGGGCGGGGCGCGGCCGCCTCCTGCGCCAGTTGCTGACCGAAACGGTTCTTCTCTGGAGTCTGGGCGGGGCGGCGGGAATATTGCTGGCGCTGTGGGCCTCGGATTTTCTGCTGTCGCTGCGACCCCCAAGCCTTCCTCTCGATCTCGACCTCCCTCTCGATGCCCGCGTGCTCGGGTTTTCGCTTGGCGTTTCGCTGCTGACAGGACTCACCTTTGGCCTCATTCCTGCCTTCCAGGCCTCGAGGACCGATCTGGTGCCGGCCTTGAAGGAATCGAGCCGGGCGGTCGGCCCGCGCCGCGGACGCTTGCGGAGCGCCCTGGTGGTTTCGCAAGTGGCGTTGTCGCTGCTGCTTTTGGTGGGCGCGGGGTTGTTTTTGCGCAGCCTCGGAAACGCCCGCGCCACCGCCCCGGGATTCCGCGCCGAGGGCGTGCTGCTGGCCTCGGTTGACCTGCGCCTGAATCAATACACCGACGAGCGCGGGCAGCAGTTCTATCAGCAATTGCTGGAGCGTCTGCAAGCCTTGCCTGGGGCGGAGTCGGCCGGCCTGGCCGAGATCGTGCCGCTGGGCATTGGCGGCATGCGCTCGACCCTCACGGTCGACGACTACCAGCCCCGCGCCGACGAGGACATGAACGTGGACGTCAATATCGTCTCGCGCGGCTACTTCGACACCATGGGTGTTCCTCTCGTGCTCGGACGCGATTTCACCGGCCAGGACCGCACCGGCGCCCCCGGCGTGGTGATTGTCAACGAAGCCTTTACCCGGCGTTTCTGGCCGGGCGAGGACCCGTTGGGAAAACGCATCCACGACGGCGGGCCAGAGAATCCTGCTCTCGAAGTCGTGGGCGTGGTGAAAGACGGCAAGTACCGCAGCCTGCGAGAGACGGGTAGGCCCCACTACTTTCTCCCCCTCGGGCAGAACTACTCGGGAACCATGACCGTGCATGTCCGCACCGGCGGCCGTCCCGACGCCTTACTCCCGCTCGTGCGCCGCGAAGTGGAGGCCCTCGACCCGAACCTTCCGCTCTTCAATGTAAAAACTCTCCGTCAACACCTGGGCATCGCTTTGTTTCCCACGCAAGTAGCCGCCACCCTGCTGGGAGTTTTCGGAGGCCTGGGCCTGGCGCTGGTCGCCGTGGGTCTTTACGGCGTGATGTCCTATGGCGTCTCTCAGCGCACGCACGAGATTGGCATCCGCATGGCGCTGGGCGCCCAACCCGGCAACATTTTCCGCCTCGTGGTCGGGCAGGGAATGGTTATGGCCGCCGTCGGCCTGGCCGCCGGGCTGGCGGGCGCCTGGGGGCTGACTCGCTTGGTGCGAAGTTTTCTTTTTGGTGTGACCCCGACCGACCCCCTGACTTTCGCGGGAGTGTCGGCGCTGCTGGCGGGCGTCGCCTTGCTGGCCTGTTGGATTCCGGCGCGGCGGGCCACGCGAGTCGACCCCCTGGTAGCCCTGCGCTACGAATAGGAGGAAGAAGAATGGGCTACTTGCTGCAGGACATCCGTCACGGAGCACGCTGGTTGGCACGGCAGCGGGGTTTCACCGTCGTGGCCGTGCTGACGCTGGCGCTGGGCATCGGCGCCAACACCGCCCTCTTCTCGGTGGTCAACGCCCTGTTGCTCCAGCCC
>CAYTXK010000034.1:0-12639 GCA_964441645.1 uncultured Acidobacteriota bacterium | reverse complement strand
CCATCCTGCTCGACATCCGCATGCCCAAAATGGACGGCCTCTAGTTCTTCTACAAGCTGGAGGCCACCGAGACCACCGCCCACATCCCCATCGGGTTCCTCACCGCCGAAAAAGATTTGGAATCCTATAAACAGGCCCAGGAGCTCGGCGGCGTGCTTTACATCACCAAGCCCTTCAAGCCCGAGCGGCTGGTGGATATGGTCGGCGTGCTGCTGTCCTCCCGCCGCAAGCCCCGCAAAAAGTGACCCCTGCAGGGGCCGGGCAACGTTGCCTCCACCCGTTGCGTCTAGGATAATTAGCGGAAGGAGAATCTCTATGCGCAAGCACGCCTTGGCGGGTGTATTTTTCTTAGCCCTCGCGACGCCCTGGCTCGCGGCCCAGAGCAAGTCCCGCGTCCCGCAGCTCGTCGTGAAGGCTCGCTATGTCATGGTCACCACCATGCAGGGAACCGAGGCTTTGGCCACTGTCCCGCCCGAAGATCTCCGCGCCGTGGCCGATGTGCAGATGGCACTTCAAAAGTGGGGACGCTACACGCTGGTCTACAAGCCCGAAGAGGCCGACTTAATTATCGCCCTGCGCCGTGGGCGGCTGGCTTCGGTCACGCCGACCGTCGAAGTCGGCCGCTCCTCTGATGATCCCAAGGGTAAGGTGGGCTACGGAGTCGGGGTGGAAGCCGGCAATCCTTATGACCTCTTCGCCGTCTACAACGCCCGCACCGGTGGCCTTGACTCGCCCGCCCTCTGGCGCGCCGCGGAGAAGAACGGCCTGGACAGGCCAGATTTACCGCTGTTCAAGAAGTTCCAAAAAGAAGTCGAGCGCGCCGCGAAAACCCCCTAATCGCGCTCAACCTGTAACACGTTGTCATTCCGAGCCCCGAAGGCCAGCTTGTCCTGAGGCCCGCGCGGCGGGACGAAGGGCCGGGCAGGTATTCGGGGCGAGGAATCTGCTTTTTTCCCTTCCGCGCCCGGCTCCTCGGAGCGAAGCGGAGACCCTGTCGGAGCACAGCGCAGATCCCGAGCGAAGTCGAGAGAAGCGCAGTCGTAGGGAATCCATCCCAGGGGTCACCACGCGCCGGCCTGCGCGTTCAGGCCGGATGATTTCTCTTGCGCGCCCGGCTCCAATACCACCACTGCCGCTGCGGCGCGGGCAACCGCGGGTTCCGGGCCTGGGCCACCGCCGCGCGAAAAACGTCCAGGCAGCAAATGTCGTGCGCCTGCCCGGTGACTTCGCCGAGCCGCTCGTACAGCTTCTCGGGATTGCGCCGCGCCAGCTCGCGCACCGTCCGCACCCCCACGCGTTCCAGGTCGCGCACCGTCGCCGGCCCCACCGAAACCAAATCAGAAAGTTCCCGCCGCCTTTTCATTTCTTCTCCTCCGGCGCGGTTAGCCGGCCAGCTCATCGCGGGCCACTTCGAAGCTTTCCAACTGCCCCAGCACCGTCATCCCCACCAGCTCCGGTCGGAAGAACTCCTGCGCCACCGCCTGCAACTGCTCCAGCGTGACCGCCTCAATCCCCGCCAGGATTTCATCGAAGCTGAAGAAGCGCCCGAAGTAAAACTCCTGCCGGGCCAGGTTCGACATCCGGGCGTTAGTGGATTCGAGCGAAATCATCAGGCTGGTTTTGAGGTTGTCCTGCGCGCGCCGCAGCTCTTCGGGCGCCACCGGCTCGCGCTTCAGCCGGTTGAGCTCCCGCAGGATGAGCCGCACCGCCTGTTGCGCCGTCTCCCGCGCCGTGCCGGCGTAAATCGTCAGGCAGCCCGTGTCGCGGTAGGTCTGCACGTCGGAGAAAATCGCGTAGGCCAGCCCCTCGCGTTCGCGGATGTTCTGGAAGAGCCGCGAGGACATCCCCCCGCCCAGAATCGTGTTGAGCACCGCCACCGTGTAGCGCTGCTCGTGCGCGATGGGGTAGCTCGGCACGCCTACACACAGGTGAACCTGTTCCAGGTCGCGCTTGCTGCGAATCACCACCCGCGCCGAGTGGCCGGGGGGCGAGTCCTGGTAGCCATTGGGAAACGGCTGCAAGGGTAGGAAGTGCCGCCCCACCAGCTCGACGAAGCGCCCGTGGTCGAGATTCCCCGCCGCGGTGATGAGAATGTGGTTGGGCACGTACCACTTTCGGAAGAACTCGCTCACCACCTCGCGCCCGAAGCCCGCCAGCGTCCGCTTCGTGCCCAGGATGGGCCGCCCGATGGCATGCCCCCGCCAGAAATTCTGCGTAAAGATTTCGTGCACCAGGTAGTCGGGGTTGTCCTCGTCCATCTTGATTTCTTCCAGGATGACCTTGCGCTCCTTTTCAATGTCCTCCTCGCGGAAGAGCGGGGCGGTGACGAGATCGGCCAGGATGTCGAAGGCCCGCGGGAGCTGCTCATCGAGCACCTTGGCGTTGAAGCACACCATTTCTTTGGAAGTAAAAGCGTCGAGCGTGCCCCCCAGCGCGTCGCCCTCGCGGGCAATTTCTTCCGCCGTCCGCCGGCTGGTTCCCTTGAACGCCATGTGCTCGATGAAGTGCGAGATGCCGTTCATGGGCGCTGGCTCGATGCGCGACCCGCCCCGGATCCAGATCCCCACCGTCACCGAGCGCACCTGCGGCATGGCCTCGGTGATGACCGTCAGGCCGTTCGGAAGCTTCTCCTTGTCGATGCTGCGCTTTTCCAGCTTCATGATTTGTCGGCCGCAGCCGGTTGGACCTTCTGGGCCTGCCCGCCGCGCTCTTTTCTAGCACAAGCAGCCAGGATCGTCCACGACTCATCCTAACCCATTGATTATAAAGAGCTTCTTCCCTCTCCTTGCCCGCCTCCTCGCACTCCACTAGAATGGATGCGGCTCTGCCGAACGGGGTTCCCTGGAAACGCCATGCCGACTGAGTTGATTGGACTTACCCTCGACGAACTGCGTGCCCTGGCGGTTGAATGGGGCGAGCCCCTCTATCGCGGTAATCAGCTGTATCACGCCATATACGCCGAAAAACGCTCCGATTTCACCCAAATGAGCAATTTACCCGGCGGATTCCGAGAGCGGCTGACCGAGGATGCCAGCGTGGGTCTGCCAGCAATTCAGAAGCGCTACGTGTCATCGGACGGGACGATCCGCTATCTGCTGGGGCTGGCGGACGGGAAAACCATAGAAACCGTGTGGATGCCCGACGCGCACCGGCAGACCCTGTGCCTTTCCACCCAGGCGGGCTGCGCGGTCGACTGCCATTTTTGCGCCACGGCGCAGCTCGGCCTCCTGCGGAACCTGACGGCGGGCGAGATTGTCGGGCAGGTGCTGGTGGCGCTCAGCGACAACCGCGAGCAGCTCAAGCCCAACACCAACGTGGTGCTGATGGGGCAAGGCGAGCCGTTGCTCAACTACGAGGCCACGCTGCGCGCCGTCCGCTTGATGGCCGACCCGGCGGGGATGAACATTGCGCTGCGGAAAATCACGCTCTCGACTTCGGGCATCATTCCCGGCATCCGCCGGCTGGCCGAAGAGGCGGAGCGTCCGAAGCTGGCGGTTTCGCTCAGCGGCACCACCGAGGAGCAGCGCAGCGCGTTGATGCCCATCAACCACAAGTACCCGCTGGCGGAATTGATGGAAGCCTGTCGCGCTTATCCGCTGCGGCCCTGGGAGCGGCTGACGTTCGAGTATGTGCTGCTCGGCGGGGTCAACGATTCCGATGAAGATGCGCGTCGGGTAGCGAAACTGGTGGATGGCTTGCGCGCCAAAATCAACTTGATTCCGTGGAATCCCGCCCCGGGTTTGCCTTATCACGCTTCCGAAGAAGAGCGCGTGGCCGCTTTCCAGCGCATCTTGCGCGGGGCAGGTTTGCTCGCGTTCGTTCGCAAGCCGCGCGGCCAGGACATCTTCGCCGCCTGCGGCCAACTGGCTTCACTCGAAGCGCCCCTCCTGCAAACTGCCCCCACCGCGAACCCCGCGCCTGCTGATTGACCGCGGTCTCCGCCCGCACTAGGATGGCGGCGCTTGCCCACTCCTCCCAACACGAATGCGGCCGCCGAGGTGGCGGCGCGGGAGGACCAGCTGGCGCGGCGGCTGACGCCGCGGCAGCTCAGCATGATTGCGCTCGGCGGGGCCATCGGCACCGGACTGTTTCTCGGCTCGGGCATCTCGATGCAGCTCGCCGGCCCGGGGGTCATCCTCTCCTACATTCTGGCGGCGCTGATTGCGCTGGTCATCGCCTGGGCGCTGGCGGAGATGGCGGTGGCGCATCCCGTAGCCGGCTCCTTTGGCGTCTATGCGGAGATTTATCTCAACCCCTGGGCGGGCTTCACCATGCGCTACTCCTACTGGCTGGCGCAATGCATCGCCATCGGCAGCGAGCTCATCGCCGCCGCCATCTATTGCGACTTCTGGTTCCCGCAGGTGCCGGGGTGGCTGTGGGTGCTGGTCTTCGCGGTGGCGCTCGTCGGCATCAACGCCTGGAGCGTGGCCAGCTTCGGCGAGTTTGAGTACTGGTTCGCGCTCATCAAGGTGGTGACCATCGTCGCTTTTCTTTTGCTCGGCACGGCGCTGCTGTTTGGGGTCGGCCCGCTCGAGCCCGTCGGCTTCGTGAACTACACGGGCCACGGCGGATTCCTGCCGCACGGCTGGAGTGGAGTCCTGCTGGCGATTACGCTGGCGGTGTTCAGCTTTTTCGGGGTCGAAGTGGTGGCGGTGGCGGCCGGCGAGGCGCAAAACCCCACCGAGACGATCCCGCGCGCGCTGCGCTCAGTGTTTCTGCGGCTGGTGCTGTTCTACGTGGGCGGGAGCGCGCTCCTGGTCGGGCTGGTTCCCTGGAACCGCGTGGGCATCGACGCCAGCCCGTTTGTGCGCGCCTTTGAAGCCGTGGGCCTGCCGGCCGCGCCCACGGTGATGAATTTCGTGGTGCTGACGGCGGCGCTGTCGAGCGCCAACACCAACCTCTACATGTGCACGCGCATGCTGTTTTCGCTTTCGCGCGGCGGCTACGCGCCGGCACGCCTGGCGGGGCTGACTAGGCGCGGCATTCCGCTGGTGGCGCTGGCGGCTTCGAGCGGCGGGATGCTGGCGGCGGCGCTGGCGCAGAAGTTTTTCCCCCAGAAGGCGTATGTCTATATGATTGGCGCCGCCTTCTTCGGCGGGCTCTACGTCTGGCTGATGATTCTGGTGACGCATTTCGCTTTTCGCCGCCATCACCGCGGCGACGCGCAGGTCGCGCGGTTTATGCCGGCGTTTCCTACCCTCACCGTGCTGGGCGTGGTGGCGCTGGTGGGGGTGAGTGTCGCTACCTTGTTTGTGCCGGATCTGAAGATTACTCTGCTGGGCGGGTTGCCGTGGCTGGGGGCGGTTTCGCTCGGCTACTGGCTGTGGCGCCGGCTGCGGGAGCGCAGGACGGCTTCGGAGAGCAGGCGATGAACGATTTACTGGCGTGGCGAAAAGAGTTTCCCATCCTGGCGACCACGACCTACCTCATCAGCAACTCGCTGGGGGCGATGCCGCGCAGCGTCGAGACTTCGCTGGAAAGTTATGCGCGCGCCTGGGCCACGCGCGGCGTGCGCGCCTGGGAAGAAGGCTGGTGGGAGATGGCGGTGGCGCTGGGCGACAAGCTCGCGCCGCTCCTGGGGGCCGATTCGGGGACGATTTCGCTGCACGAAAACGTCACGCTTACGCAGGCCATCATCGCGTCCTGCTTCCGTTTCGAGGGCCGCCGACGCAAAGTGGTGCTCACCGATAAGGAGTTTCCTTCCGTGGTGTACTTCTGGCACGCGCAACGCGGGCGCGGGGCGGAAATCGAGCTGGTGCGCACGGAGGAAGACCCGCTGCGTGTGCCCACGGAAAAGCTGCTGGCGGCCATTGACGAGAGCACGCTGCTGGTGCCGTTCTCGCACGTGCTGTTCCGCAGCGCCTACGTGCAGGACGTCGAGGCCATCGTCGAAAAGGCCCACCGGGTGGGGGCGCACGTGATTCTCGACGCCTACCAGTCGGCCGGCGTGCTGCCGCTGGAGGTGAAGAAATGGAACGTGGACTTCGCGGTAGGCGGGACGCTGAAATGGCTCTGCGGCGGCCCGGGCGTCGCCTACCTCTACGTGCGGCCGGACCTGGGAGCGAAGCTCGAGCCTACCATCACCGGCTGGCTGGCGCATCCGCGGCCGTTCAATTTTGAAGTGGGAGCCGGCGCTTACCGCGACGACCCGTTTCGTTTTCTCAACGGCACGCCGCACATTCCCGCTTTTTACGCGGCGGCCCCGGGGCTCGATATCATCGGGCAGGTCGGGATCGAGCGCATCCGGGCGCGCTCGCTCCAGTTGACGCGTCGGCTCATCGAGGGCGCCCGCCAGCGCGGCTGGCGCGTGCATACGCCCGAGTCCGACCGTGAGCGCGGTGGCACGGTCACACTCGACGTGCCCCGCGGCCCGGAAATTCTTCAGGAGCTTCTGCGCCGCGACATTCTGGTGGACTACCGCCCCCAGGCCGGCATCCGCGCTTCGCCGCATTTCTACAACACCGAAGACGAGGTGGACCGCCTGCTCGGCACCATGGCTTCCTTGGTAGCCGCGAAATGAATCAGCGACGAACGAGAGGGATGACCAGCTTCAGGGCAGAGTAGATTTCCGAAAACGCCACGATCTTGACGTCCACCAGGTCGGCTTGCTTGGCCGCCGCCATCACATCACTCTGCTTGATGTGCGGCTGTCCCTTGGGCCAGACCACCCAAATAGCGCCGTTGCGCTTGATCCGCCGCTCGAGCCCACGCAGGCGCTTCAGCCGGGTCTTCTGTTCGGCCAGCAGGAAAATAAAGTCGCAGTCTTTCTTCAGCCGACCCTCAACCATTGCGGCGCGCTGGCGGAGCTCTCGCGAGAAGCTTGGGTCCTTGATTCCCAACACGACGACTCGGCTCTCCGCCTTCACCCCCAGCTTGTCGATCCGGCTTCGCTCGGTCGCGGCCATCTCAGCCCACCTTCCCGATGAGCCCCATCATGCGTCCGGTGCGGCCGTGCTCGGCGCGGTGGGAGAAAAGCAGGTCGGTGCGGCAGGCCGTGCAGAGCGGCGACGCCCAGATGTTTTGCGGCCGGAGCCCGGCAGCGCGCAATTGACGCCGATTGGCCTCGACTAAATCCAGGTAAAAGCGTTCCGCCGCGGGCGAGGTGAGGGCGGGCCGGGGGCGTCGCTCGGCGGTCGGCGCCGGTGAGAACAGCGGCTGCTGCCAGTGGACGTCAGGGGGCGGCGGCGGCAAGCGCCGAACAACCTTCTGCCAGTAAGGAAACTGCCCCGCAAAAGCCTCCAGCACTTCCCGCCCTACTTCGTAGCAGCAAGCGTGGACGCCCGGCCCGATGGCCGCCCGCAGCTTCTTAGGGTCGACACCGAACTCCTGCCGCATCGCGCCGACGGCCTTTTCGGCGATGCGTTTCGCCGTTCCCCGCCAGCCGGCGTGCACCGCGGCCACCACTTTGCGTTCCGGGTCGGCGAGCAGAATCGGCAGACAGTCGGCCACCTGCACGGACAGCAGCAAACCGGGACGGTCGGTGATGAGGGCGTCGCCGACCAGCTTGAGCGCGCCGTCCGGCTCACGCCACTGGCGGCCGCGGCCACGAGGAAAACGGTCACCGCCGCTCGTCGCTCGCCGGATTATTTGAACGAGATCCGTGTGGCGCTGGCGAAGAGTAACCAGTTGCCAGGGGTGCTTGCGCCCGGAGGAGGGAAGCGCCCGCAGGAGGGCGCGGCGGCGGCGGGCGACGAGCGTCGTCGGGTGACCGGTTGAGTAGCTGAGGCTGAACTCTCTGGGCTGGCGAGTGGTGAAGCCGTGCACGACCCAGCGGAGGCGCGCCAGGAGGGGGCCGGTAAGCAATTCCAGTCGAGTTTTGCGGCGCGCCATGGGGATCAGGACAGCTCGTAGCGGAGTCCGTCGCTGGCGGCGATGACTTCGACGCCGGTTTCTTCGCTCAGCCTGCGCGCCCGCTCCCAGGGCCGCCCGCGCACCATGGTCATGCCGAAGTGCGTCAGGATGGCCGCCTTCGGACGAATCGTCTCGATCAGAGTGCGGGCGTCGTCGAGAGTCAGGTGTTTGATTCTCTCTTCATCTCTCTCCTCTTTCTTCAGCCGCACGGTATTGATGAGCAGGAGGTCGCAGCCGGCGTAGGCCTGGGCCAGCTCGGGGAAATAAAGCGTACAAGTGATGTAGCTGATAGTGCGCGTGGGGGTGGAGAAAACGAAGCCGTAGGTTTCGGTTCCATGCTGGTGGAGTAGGGGGGCGCGGAAGGTGACCCCGTTACCCAGTGGGTAGCTCGCGTCCACGCGCAGCGTGACCACCTCGTCCACGTAGTCGCGCACATAGCGCAGCACGACCGGGTCGTCCTCGAGGGCCTCGCGCGGGGCAAACACGCGCCCGCGCCGCTTGAAGCCGCCTTCGGTCATGGCCTCCATCATGATGTTGATGTCGTTGGAGTGATCTATGTGGCGGTGGGAGAGGAGAATGGCATCGAGCTTTGCCGGCTCGAGCTTGGGCTTGGAAGCGAGACACCGCACCAGGCAGCCGGGCCCAGGGTCGACGAGAACGTTTACGCCCTCGAGGCAGGCCCACAGCCCGCCCGAGGCGCGCAACTGTTTGGTGACCACAAAGCGTGCCCCGGCGGTGCCCAGAAATTTCAGCCAGTTCTCGGCCATCGTTCTCGCTCTCTCTCGCGGCGCCGGCCCTGATGATACACTAGCTCTCGCGGCGGCCCAGCGGGAGCCGCGCGCCATGATCGTCGGCCTCGGCATTGACATTGCGGAACCCGACCGGCTGCGGGCGGCCGTGGAGCGCTACGGGACGCGCTTCCTGGAACGCATCTTTACCCCCAAGGAAATCGCCTACTGCGAGCGCAAGCGCAATAAATGGGAGCGCTACGCCGCGCGCTTTGCCGCCAAGGAAGCGGCCTTCAAGGCGCTGGGCACGGGGTGGCGGCGCGGGGTGCGCTGGCGCGACGTCGAAGTTACGAACCTCCCCAGCGGGCAGCCGACCCTGGCGCTTGCCGGCGAAGCAGAGAAATTTGCCCGCCGCCTGGGCGTTAATCACATCGCAGTGTCGCTGACCCACAGCGACCAGTTCGTCCCCGCCCAGGTCATCTTCGAAAGCTAACCCTTCTGCTATCCCTGCGCCGTCCGCGACGTCTAATCATCCGGTTCCAAGAGGCCCCCGGAATAGGGCACGAGAGTGAGACGATAGTTGGGTTGGTCCGCGAAGCTGCGGGGGCCCCGATGGTATCGGGGCAGCGGCCCGACGCAACTATCAACTAGAAGGCGGGCAGGGTTTCTGCTCCCGTTATCTTGCCCGCCTTTGTGTTTTGGTGGGTGGACTGGTGCTTCCTCAAAAGTCCTAGGGCTCGTTGGGAGCCTCTAGATTGAGTTCGGTTTTGCGGAGGCCGCTGGGCAGCTCGAAGAGCTTGCTGTCGAGATTCTGCCGCTCGGCCCGCACAACCACCTCCTCCTGAATCAAGCGGCCGCCGTCGTAGGTCAGGGTGCGCACGGGGTAGCCCTCAACAGTTTCTCCGCCGCTGCCCAGGGGCTTCAGGCCGGCCAACTGGCTCATGGGTCCTTGCTGGCCCAGGGGCTCAAAGAGCTTCGCCAGGTCGGAGAAGGTTTTGAAATCCTCGGGGCCGAGCTTGACTTGCTCCACCGAAGCGGCCCATAGCTCGCCGGTGCGCTCGCTACCGCGGAGAATTTCGTAGCGCGTACAAACGAAGGAGCCGACCTTCTCGCCACGCCCCGCCGCGCGCACGGTGTAGGAGGGCGGGGCGCTGCCGGCGCGCTGCCCCATGCGGGCCATCATTTCCTCCACCATCTTGCGCTGGTCGGGAGGCATCTCTTTCAGTTGTTCGGCCATCTGGCGCTGGGCGGCCTCCATTTGCTGCTTCATCTGCGCCACTTTCGCGGGAGTGATTTCGTAATAAGTGCGCTCCTGTTGATTGATGATCCAGGCCACCGATTTGTCGGCGCGGAAGATGATCAGGGTTTCTTCTCCTTCCGAACCCTGCACCTCGATCCGCAGGCGTCCGGTATCGATAGAGTAGAGGGCGCGGCCGACGGCGGCCGTGCTCCCGGGCTCACGCTGTTCGCTTTCAATGACTACACCGGCGCGCGCGACCCCTACCGCCAGACAAACCGCCACCACGCACCAATACGCGACTCTTGGCTGCGCTTTCATCGGGTATTCCTCCCCTTGATCGTCGAGGTACTGTTCAACTCGAAGGATAGATTCTACCCGGACGGGCAGAAGGGAGCAACCCCGCGGGATTCACCCCGCCGCCGCGTGCAGCCGGCGGGCGGTGTTGGCGAAAGGCGACGCCTAGACTGTGGCGCCGATTCCGGCGGCGCGCCGCTGCTGGTAGCACTCGCGGCAGTAGACCGGCCGGCCTTGAGTCGGCCGGAAGGGCACAGTCGTCTCGCGTCCGCACTGCGAGCAGCTGATCACGGTTTCGGTCCGCTGCTGCTGGCTGTTTCCCTGGTTTTGCTGCCGCTTCGCCTTGCAAAGCTTGCAGCGCTTGGGTTCATGCTTGAAGCCCTTGTCGGCGAAAAACATCTGCTCGCCGGAGGTAAAGATGAACTCGGCGCTGCAATCCACACAAACAAGAACCTTATCCTGGAAATCCATCCCCCGACTCCCCACGCCAAATCGCGCTTCAGTTGCCCCTGGGCCGCCGGGACTCCCCTCCGGCGACACCCTGGCTCAACTGCTGTAGTCGCGCTTTGCCAGCTTCTTGCGCATTCGCTTACGAGCTAACGCTGCCTTGATCCTGCGTCTCTCCCCCGGCTTCAGGTAGAAGGAGTGCTTCTTGATTTCCTTGATGATGTCTTCCTGCTGCACCTTCCGCTTGAATCGCCGGAGAAGACTTTCAATGGACTCCCCGTCGTGAACATCGACACCTGCCAACTAGCTAACACCCCCTTCTGGGCGCTTGTAGACACTGAGAGTAGGGCTACACTCATCGAAAAGGGCGTCAAAGTCAAGCGGAATCTTGGCAAAATCAGCTTCCAGAGCCATTTTTGGCGTGAATCGTACACTGGAGGCCCTGTGCCCGCCCGGGAAGCCCGAGGCACCACTGGCCACAAATTTCGCCGATGCGAAGCCTCAGTGCTGCTATAATCCCGACGCTCGGCTTCCTGGCAGGAGGGTGAGCGGGTCTTTTTCTCCCGGTTTGGCTTGGCGGTAGAGGTTTCTCCCTCGGGGGGGCGGCATCCATGGAGCAAGACAGCGAAAAACTCCCCTTGAGTGAGTTTTACGAGCTGCTTGAGGCCCGCACCTATGTCCGCACCCCGAAGCGCTGGGTCGCCCTGTGTGCGCTCAAGGGTAAGTTCGGCAAAGAGTTGAAGCTCTACGAGTGGAACTGGCGCGGCGACGAGAAGGGCTGGAAGGTGGGGCTGGCCAATCTCAGCCTGGGCTCGCTCAACCTCAAGCGCGTGGCCGCCGACGCCGAAGAGCTGGCCGCCAAGTACGAGATTCCTTTGAAGTGGAATTAAGAAAAGTGGAGAGACGCGTATGACGAAGATTGCCTCTGTTCGTGCTCGCGAAATTCTGGATTCTCGCGGCAACCCCACCGTCGAGGCCGATGTGGTTCTCGAAGGCGGGGCCCGCGGCCGCGCCGCCGTGCCCTCGGGCGCTTCCACCGGGGAGCACGAAGCCATTGAGCTGCGCGATGGCGAGAAGTCGCGCTATCTCGGCAAAGGTGTGCGCAAGGCGGTAGAGAACGCCAACACACTCATCGCCTCTAAGGTCAAAGGCCGCGACGCCTCCGACCAGGCCGGGCTCGACCGCTTCCTTTGCGAACTCGATGGCACGCCCACCAAGAGCAAGCTGGGCGCCAACGCCATCCTGGCGGTTTCGATGGCTGCCGCGCGGGCCGCCGCAGCCGCTAAGGGTGTGCCCCTCTACCGCTACCTGGCGCGCGATGGCGGCAACGTGCTGCCTGTGCCGATGATGAACATCCTGAACGGCGGCGCCCACGCCGACAACAGCGTCGACCCGCAGGAGTTCATGGTAATGCCCGTGGGCGCGACGTCTTTCCGCGAAGCCGTGCGTGCGGGGGCGGAGATTTTTCACACCCTCAAGAGCGTGCTGAAAAAGCGCGGCTACTCGACCAGTGTGGGCGACGAAGGCGGCTTCGCCCCCAGCCTGAAATCGAACGATGAGGCGCTGGAAGTCATTCTCGAAGCCATCAACGCCGCCGGCTACAAGCCCGGCGAGCAGGTAGCCCTGGCGCTCGACCCGGCCGCCAGCGAGTTTTTCCAGGAGGGCAAGTACGTTTTCAAGAAGTCGGACAAGTCGGTGCGCACCCCCGAGCAGATGGTGAAGTTCTGGGCCGAGTGGGTGCGGCAGTATCCGATTGTTTCCATCGAAGACGGCCTGGCCGAGGACGACTGGGAAGGCTGGAAGATCATGACCCAGGAGCTTGGAAGCAAGATTCAGCTAGTGGGCGACGACCTCTTCGTCACCAACACGCGGCGGCTCGAGCGCGGGATCAAGGAAGGCATTGCCAACTCTATCCTCATCAAGCTGAATCAGATTGGCACGGTGACGGAGACCATCGAGGCCATCGAGATGGCGCGCCGGGCCCGCTACACCTCCATTGTCTCCCACCGCTCCGGTGAGACCGAGGACACCTTCATCGCCGATTTCGTGGTGGCCATGGGCACCGGGCAGATCAAGACC
>CAYTXK010000033.1:3118-14131 GCA_964441645.1 uncultured Acidobacteriota bacterium | reverse complement strand
GCCGGTGAAGAGAAGCAGCGCGGTGGCGGTGAGTATGCCGGCCTCGCCGTACGAGGCCGATTCGGCTGGCATGCTGGAGGCGCTGGCAAAGATGGTGGTGTAATCGAGGCTTCCGAAAGTCCAGAACAGCAAGAGCATCGCCAACGTGAAGCCGAAGTCGCCGATGCGGTTGACGATGAAAGCTTTCTTGCCGGCGTTGGAGGCCGACTCTCGCAGGAAATAGAAACCAATCAGCAGATAGGAGCACAGCCCCACGCCTTCCCAGCCGACGAACAGCAGCACGTAATTGCCCGCCAGCACCAGCAGCAGCATGAAAAACATGAAAAGATTCAGATAGGCGAAAAAGCGCGGCACGCCGCCTTCGTGAGCCATGTAGCCCAGGGAATAGATATGAATCAGCAGGCCGACGCCGGTGACGATGAGAATCATCACCAGGGAGAGCGCGTCCAGATAGAAACTGGCTTCGACGCGGAAGGGGCCTGCCTCGAGCCAGGTAAAGTATGACTTGACGACGGGGACGCTGGTCTCTGCCAGGCTTCTGAATTCGCTGGCGACGCCGAGCGAAAGCAGGAAGGACAACGCCACCGAACCGACGCCAACCAGCCCCGCCACGCGATTACCCAGGCGGCGGCCGGCCACGCCCAGCAGAAAGGCGCCCGCCAGCGGCAGGATGGGAATCAGCCAGAGATAATTCAGCATCGCCTGCTCAGAGCTTCATCAAGTTCACGCGTTCGACGTTCAATGAGGCCCGGTTGCGAAACACCACAATGATGATTGCCAGGCCCACAGCGGCTTCCGCGGCCGCCACTACAATCACGATGAAAACAAACACCTGGCCGCTCAATTGCTGCCAGGCGTAGGAAAAAGCCACAAAGGCCAGGTTCACGGCGTTCAGCATCAGCTCGATGGACATGAAGATGGTGATTACATCGCGGCGCAGCACGAAGCCGATGACACCGAGCCCGAACAGAATGGCGCTCAGGGCCAGGTAGTGGGAGACAGGAACCATCCCGCGCTCCTAGTCTTTTTTCGCCAGCACGATCGCCCCCAGTGTGGCGATGAGGATCAGTACCGAAGTCAACTCGAACGGCAGCACGAAGTTCTTGAACAACAGTTCCGCGACCGCGCGCGTCCGCCCCACGAAGCGGTCGGACTGCACCCCAATTTGCGGCGACCAGAGATAAAGGAAATACGTCATTTCGACGAGCAACAGGGCCGCCACGGGAAGCCCCACGTAACGGGCCATGCGACTGAGGTTGGTTTTCTCTTCTTCGCCGGCGTTCAAAAGCATAATGACGAACACGAACAGAACCATAATGGCGCCGGCATAGACGATGATCTGGATGGCGGCGATGAATTCGGCCCCCAACAACAAATACAGCACCGCCAGCGACCCCATGACCAGAATGAGCGACAGGGCGCTGTGAATGGGGTGGCGCTGAAAAATCAGGTTCAGCGCTCCGGCCACCGCCAGCGCGGCGAAAAAGTAGAACAAGATGACGTCGGCGCCCATGGTTCAGCGACTTCCCCAGTAGGCCACAAGAAAGCTCGTGGCCACGATGTTCAGGACCGTCACCGGAACCAGAAATTTCCACCCGAAGGCCATGAGCTGGTCGTAGCGAAAGCGCGGCAGCGTGGCCCGAATCCACACAAACAGGAAGAGCAGCAGCACTGTTTTGGCGAGAAACCAAAACGGCCCCTGGACCAGGTCGAGCACCTCCGGATGCGCCAGCCCCACGGCTGCGCCCAGCAACGCCGTCCCCATTGCTGCTATCAGCAGGCGGTGGAGCACCCGCGGCAAGCGCCGGAAATCCAAGAGTAAGAGAACTCCCAACGCGGCTGCCACCAGCACCGGCAAGAAGCGTGTGTAATCTGAAATCTCCCCCTCGGGGAACGGCGAGAGCCACCCGCCGAGGAACAACACCGTGACCAGGAAGCAGGCGGTGAAAATATGCGCGTACTCGGCGAGGAAGAACATGGCGAACTTCATGCTGCTGTATTCGGTGTGAAAACCCGCCACCAGCTCCGTTTCGGCTTCCGGCAGGTCAAAGGGCGAGCGGTTGGTTTCCGCGATGCTGCTCAGGAAAAAGCAGATAAACGATATGAATTGGGGAAAAATGTACCACTTGGGAATTACGCCCCACCAGTGACCTTCTTGTTGGCTGATGATGCCGCGCAGCGAGAGCGTGCTGGCGAGCAACACGACACCGATAACCGAAAATGTCAGTGCCAGCTCGTAGCTCATCATCTGCGCCGCGCTGCGCAGCGCGCCCAGCAGCGGATACTTGCTGTTTGACGACCAGCCGGCGAGCGAGACCGAATACACTCCCAGCGAAGTGACCGCCAACACAAACAGCAGCCCGATATCCACGTCGGCAATCACCAAGCCGGTGCGCGTGCCGAACAGCGGAATCTCGCCCGGCCCAAAGGGCACCACGGCCACCGCCAGCAGCGCCAGGGTCACGGCCAGAAACGGCGCCAGCAGATAGATGAAACGGCTCGTCACGTTTTCCAGCACGATGTCTTCTTTGAAAAGAAATTTCAATCCATCAGCTAGCGGTTGCAGCAGCCCGTGCGGCCCCACGCGGTAGGGTCCCCAGCGCGACTGCATGTGCGCGATGACCTTGCGCTCGAACCACACGGCGTAGGCGACCGCCGTCAGCAGCAGAAACAGCATCACGGCAATCTTGATGAGCGTGACCACGAGTGTCGAATGTCGCGCCACCCACTCCGTCATAGCTCGGACCGCGAGAGATGCCGCTCGGCCACCGAGTTCAGCGTCTTGCTGAAGCGTCCCAGTGTCCCCGAGGTGAAAAGCGAATCATCGGACGAGAAGACGAGCCCCGCCGGCGTCTCCACCGGCCCGCGTCCGTCGCTGGGCGCCGTCGTCGCCGCCTGGCCGGTCAGCACCGCCGCCAGCGACACCTGATAGCCCGCCACGTTCTGCCGAATTTCTTCAAACGCCGCCTCCGGCGTGCGCAACGGCAACGGTTGTTTCATCGCATAGGAGAGCAGGCGCAGGATTTCAAAATCCGTGCGCGCGCCCACCGGGTCGAGCCCGCGCTTCAGGCTTTGCAGCTCGCCGCAGGTGTTGGTGAAAGTCCCCTCTTTTTCGTAGGCGCTGGCCGCCGGGAAAACTACGTCGGCCACCTGCGCCGTCTCGGTGAGAAAGAGCTCGTGCACCACCAGCAGCTCCACGCCCGTCGGCCGGCTGGTTCCCAGCCCAAAGGTCTTCAGCGGATTCGCTCCCACCACATACAAGGCGCGGAGCTCGCCACCGCTGAGCATTTGCCGCGCGTGCAGGCCTCGAGCAGCAGGCAGCGAGGCCTTCCAGATTTGTTCCCACTTTTGGCGGGCCGCGGCGTCGGCCACCGGCCCATAGCCCGGGCAGCGGTCCGGCAGCAACCCCATGTCCGCCGCGCCGCGCGAGTTGGCGTAGTCTCCGAGCGCGATGTAGCGCGTCGTCCCCGGGAGGCTGTTGCCGAACTCGACCAGGCGTTGAACCGCCCGCCCGTACAGCTCGGCGCCGAATACGACGACGACATCCGACTCTTTCAGCAAGGCGCCGCGAAGCTCCTGTAATTGGGTTTGCGTGCGCGCGTCCAGCTCGCTGGCCGCCCCCAGCAGAGCCTCGACCGCGGCCGCTTCCTTTTGGGATGGCACGGCCACAACACGCGCCGCTTGGCGACGCAGCTTGATGGGGCGGGAATTGATGATGTACAGGCGCGCACCCGCCAGCCGCACCGCCGCCCGCATGTTGTAAGCGAGCAAGGGATGGTTGTGCGTGGGGTCGCTGCCGATAAGCAGGATGGCTCGTGCCCGCATCAAATCCCCGGAGGTGGCGTAGCGCACCGTCTCTTCGCCCAGCGCGCTGACCAGCGCGGCGTAATCGGCCGTGCGGTGGTGGTCAATGTTGTTCGTGCCGATGACAGCGCGGGCGAACCGCTGCAAGAGGTAGTTTTCTTCGTTGGTGGTGCGGTTGCTGCCGATAAAGCCCACTGCTGAGGTGCCGTGCCGCCCCGCGGTTTGCTCCAGGCCCCGCGCGGCGAACTCCAGCGCCTCGTCCCAGCTCACCGGCACTAGCCGGGCGTCGCGCCTTAGGAGCGGCTCGCGCAGGCGCTCGGGGTGATGGACAAAGTCGCCGCCGTAGCGGCCCTTGATGCAGAGAAATTCAGCGTTGATGCCCGTTTTGTCGCGGTTGTTGCCGCGCTGAATCTCGTTATTGCGGATGTTCAGCGTGGTCTTGCAGCCGTCGCCGCAGTGCGCGCAGGGCGTGCCGACAAATTTCATTTCCCAGGGGCGCGTCTTGTAGCGGTACTGCGAGCTGGTGAGCGCGCCCACCGGGCAGATGTCGATGCACATGCCGCACTCTTCGCACTGCAGTCGGCCGTCGTCGCGGTTGGGAATGATGGTGGAGCGCACACCGCGCTGGGCCACCCCCAGGGCTTTGACGTCCATCGCCTCGTCGCACACCCGCACGCAGCGGAAGCAGAGAATGCAGCGCCCGAAGTCGAAATACACCACAGACGAAAATTGCTGCTCGGGCTGGTGCTCCTTCTCTTCCTGGAAGCGGCTGGAGGCTGCCCCGTAGCGGAACACCATGTCCTGGAGCTCGCACTCGCCCCCCTTGTCGCACACCGGGCAATCGAGAGGGTGGTTGCTGAGCAGGAATTCCAGCATCGCCTTGCGCGCGCTGTCGACGGTTTCCGTCGCGGTGCGCACCACCATTCCCGGCTGGACGATAACTGTGCAGGCGGTTTGCAGCTTGGGCGTTTTTTCGATTTCCACCAGGCACATCCGGCAGGCCGCCTGCAATGACAGTCCGGGGTAATAGCAGAACGACGGCACCTCGATACCCACCGCCTTGCAGGCTTCGATGAGCAGCGTGCCCTCGGGAGCTTCGATGGCTCGGCCATCAACGCTGAACGAAACGGTTTTGCGGGGCTCGGCCATTATCCGTGCGCCGCCGCCACCGGGGCGCGCCCGTACGGGCACTCGCCCAGCCGCAGGTGTTCTTCAAATTCGTGACGAAACCTCTCCACGATGCTGATGGTGGGCATGGCCGCCGCATCGCCCAGCGGGCAGAACGTTTTGCCCAGCATGTTCTGGGCGAGCACCTTCAGTTGCTGGATATCCTCGGCGCGCCCGCCGCCGGCGTGGAAGCGGTCGAGCATCTTGCGCAGCCAGGTGGTGCCTTCGCGGCAGGGAATGCACCAGCCACACGACTCGTGCGCGTAGAAGTGCATGATGCGCTGCGCCACTCACCCCGCCCGAGCCCAGCATCGAGCCCGCTTTGGCCACTGAGTCGAAGTCCATCGGAGTGTCCAGCTGGTCGGCGGTCAGCACCGGCACCGAGGATCCGCCCGGAATCACCGCTTTGACCTTCTTGCCTCCCAGGATCCCGCCCGCCAGTTCGTCAATCATCCGCCGCAAGGGGAACCCCATGGGAAGCTCGTAGATCCCGGGCCGGTTGACATGGCCCGAAATGCAGAACAGCCGCGTGCCCCCGTTCTTGGGCGTCCCCAGGCCCGCGTACCACTCGGCCCCCTTCAGAATAATGGCTGGCACGGAGCTGAGCGTTTCCACGTTGTTGATGACCGTCGGGCAAGCGTAGAGCCCCACCACGGCGGGGAAGGGCGGCCGGATGCGCGGGTAGCCGCGCTTGCCCTCGAGCGACTCCATCAGCGCGCTTTCTTCGCCGCACTCGTAGGCGCCCGCGCCGGTGTGCGTGTAAAGATCGAAGTCGAACCCCGAGCCCAGAATATTTTTACCCAGGTAGCCGCGCTCGTAGGCCTCGGCCAGCGCGCGATCGACAATTTCCTGCACGTAGCGATACTCGCCGCGGATGTAGATGTAGCCGCGATGCGCTCCCACGGCGCGCCCGGCGATGGCCATGCCCTCAATGAGTTGGTGCGGGTCCAGCTCCATCAACGGCCGATCCTTGCAAGTGCCGGGTTCGCTCTCATCGGCGTTGGCAATGATGTACTTGAGCTTCGCGCTGTCTTTGGGAACGAAGCTCCACTTCATTCCGGTGGGGAAGCCGGCGCCGCCGCGCCCGCGCAGGTTCGAGCGCTTCACTTCGTCGATCACTTGCTCGGGCGTCATCTGCTTCAGCGCCTTTTCCAGCGCTTGATAGCCTTCCTGCTGGACGTAGGTCTCGAGGCTGGCCGACTGGGGCAGCCCGAAGCGCCGGCTGATAACCCGCACTTCCGCTGGATGCGGTTCTTTGTGCACGGCCCCGCTCGTGTAAGGGACCGGCGCGGGCCGCTTGCCCGCGCGGAGCTGCTCCATCAGCTCATCCATCTGTTTCACGGTCAGGGTTTCATAGAAATCATAGTTCACCTGCACGGCAGGGGCGCCGGTGCAGGCGCCCAGGCATTCCACTTCCTCCCAGGAGAACACGCCGTCGCTCGTCGGTGTCTTCGGCGCCACGCCGCAGCGCTTCTCGACATGCTTGAGGATGAGTTGCCCGCCGCGCAGCAGGCAGGCCACGTTGGTGCACACTTGCAGGTGGTACTTGCCCGCCGGCTTGCGCCGCAGCATGGAGTAATAACCGATGACTTCGTCCACTTGGATGCGCCGCAGGTTCAATTCTTGGGCGAGGTAGACAATCAGATCTTCCGAGATGTAGCCGAGCTCGTCCTGCGCCCGCAGCAGCATGGGGATGAGCGCCGAGCGCAGCGACGGGTAGCGTTGCTTGAGCTCCTGGAAATGCTGGCGGAGCTGTGGCGAAAGTTCAAGCGCCATCAGCGGTCCACCTCGCCCAGGACGAAATCAATGCTGGCGATGATGGCGATGGCGTCAGCGATCAGGCGCCCGGTGAGCAGTTTCGAAAGCACTTGCACGTTGAGCAAGGAGGGCGGGCGCCAGCGCATCCGCCACGGCCGCGGGCCCCCATCGCTGACCAGATAGCAACCCACCTCGCCCTTGGGCGACTCCACCGCGGCGTACACCTCGCCCGCCGGCGGGGCAAAGCCATCCACCACAATTTTGAAGTGGTAAATCAGCGCCTCCATCTCTGCCTTCATTTTTTCCCGGTCGGGGAGCACAATGCCCGGCGCCTCGGTGATGGTGCGTCCCTCGGGAAGGCCCTCGAGCGCCTGGCGGGTGATGCGCACGCTTTGCCGCATTTCTTCCATCCGCACCACGTAGCGGGCGTAGACGTCGCCCTCCGGCCTGACCGGGATGTCGAACTGGAATTTCTCGTAGCTCGAATACGGCTCTGCCTTGCGCAGGTCGAGCGCGACGCCCGCCGCCCGCTGGTTCGGCCCGGTGATGCAGTAGGCGAGGCAATCCTCCGCCGTCAGCACCCCCACGCCGCGCGTCCGCGCCAGCCAGATGCGGTTCTCGCTCAGCAGCTCTTCGTAATCGTCGAACCGGCCCGGCAGCATCTTCAGCACCCGATCTACGGCTTGGTAGAAGTCTGCCGGCGGCTCCAGCGCCACGCCGCCGATGCGGAAGTAGCTGGTCATCATCCGCTGGCCGGAGCACATCTCGAAAATCTTCAGAATCTCTTCGCGTTCCCGGAAGCAGTACAGGAAAACCGACATGGCGCCGATTTCGAGCGCCGTCGTCCCCAGCCACACCAGGTGGTTGTTGATGCGCGTCAGCTCGGTGAGCAGCACCCGCAGCCACTGCGCCCGCGACGGAACTTCCATCCCCAGCAGCTTTTCCACCGCCAGGCAGTACACCAGGTTGTTCGAAAGCGGCGCCAGGTAATCAATGCGGTCGGTGAGCGGGATCACTTGCGAGTAGTAGAGCTTTTCGGCGCTCTTCTCGATGCCGGTGTGCAGAAACCCGATATCAGGCGTGGCGCGGACGATAGTCTCTCCGTCCAGCTCGAAAATCAACCGCAGCACCCCGTGCGTAGACGGGTGCTGCGGCCCCAGGTTCAAGACCATCGTCTCGGCGGAAAGCGGCGGCGGCGTGGCGGGCTCGGCCATCAGCGGTAGCCCTCCACCGGATAGTCCTTGCGCAGGGGATGTCCTTCCCAATCGTCAGGCATCATAAGCCGCCGCAGGTTGGGATGGCCGTCGAAGCGGATCCCAAAAAGGTCGAAGACCTCCCGCTCCAGCATATCCGCCCCCGGCCACACCGCCACGACGGAGGCAATGCAGGCGTTGTCGCCCGCCACCGCCGCTTTTACCCGCAAGCGCGTTCCATTCTTTAGCGACCGCAGGTGGTAAACGACCTCGAAGCGGGGCTCAACCGGGTAGCGGTCTACGGCGGTGATGTCGATCAGGGAATCGAAGCGCAATTCCGGCTCGGCGCGCAGGAATTCCAGCGTCGGCCGCAGGAGCTCGGCTGCCACCACCACCGTCAGCTCCCCGCGGAATTCGCTGGCGGTCGCCATCGTGCGGGCGTCAAAGGCTTGTAGCTTCTGAATGACAGGCCGGTCGGCCAAGCCCGGGGCAATGCTCATCGCTCGGTTGTTTTCGGGCTCACGGAGCCCAGTCCAGGGCGCCCTTCTTCCATTCGTAAAAGAAACCCGCCATCAACATTACGAGAAAAATAAACATAATCACGAAGCCGTACATCCCCAGGTCGCGAAACACGACCGCCCAGGCGACGAGAAACATCGCCTCCACGTCAAACAGAATGAACAGCAGGCCGACCAGGTAGAACTTCACCGAAAAGGGCTGGCGCGCGTCGCCCGTCGGCACCATCCCGCACTCGTAGGCGGAGAGTTTGGTGCGCGACGGTTTGCGGTCTCCGATGAGCGAGGAGAGCAGAATCAGGGCGGCCGACAGCCCGGCGGCGATGACCAGTTGCAGCAGGATAGGCGCGTAGCCCTCGAGATAGCCTTGGTTCATCGCCTTCGAGCGCGGGCCGGCGATGCTATAATGTGCGGGACCCGCAAAGATTCTGGCTCGGCGCTTGACTATAGGGTTGGCGATGCGGGATGTCAAGCCACCGTCCGAGCAGGTTGCGGGTCGGAATCCCGCACCGCGGAGCGTCCATGCCGGTCTTCGGCTTCAACACCGACATCAAAGTGGGGAACACCGTGTTCCATGTGCAGACCGAAGACCGCGGCGTCAACAATCCCGTCCTCGACACCACCATTTATATGAAGGGGCGCGTGCTGGCCAAGCGCGGCACCAGCTATCAGGATTTCCTCGCCTCGCCGGATTTCAACGAAGTCGAGCTGCACGCCATGCTGGAGCAGCAGCACCGGCGCATCATCGAAGAAATCCGCTCCGGCCAACTGCCCGAGATGGCTCAACTCGGAGCGTTGCCGGCGCCGGGCGGCATCAGTATCCAGCTCTTGAATCCCGCCACGTTCTTGAAAGGCAGCACGATGACCCTGGAGCTGCAAGTCACCCGCCGTCGCGGAAGCCAGCCGCTCCCCGGCGCTCAGGTGCGCACGTTGGTGCATACCGGCAGGCCTCAGCCGCTCGATTTCAACGGCAAGACGGACGGCGACGGCAAGCTGGTGCTGCAATTCCCCCGCCCGCACATGGGCCCGGGCGGCGCCGAGCTGCACATCCAGGCCAACTCGCCCGAGGGTCAGGACGAAATCAAGTACACCCTCCGCGCCCGGCCCAAGGTGGGCTGATGCAGGTGGTTCTGAACGGCGAACGCCGCGACATCCCCGAGAACCTGACGCTGGAGGAGCTTCTCGAGCATCTGAAGCTCAAACGCGAGCGCGTTGCGGTCGAGCGCAACCGCGAGATTGTGAAGCGCGAAGACTGGGCGCAGGTCAGAGTCCAGCCCGGCGACCAGCTCGAAGTCGTCCACTTCGTCGGCGGCGGCTAACGCCGCGGCGTGGTGCTGTCTGGTGCATTGTAGACGGTAATGACAGGAGCCTCTTCAAACTGGGCAACGAAAACGGGCCGCAGTTGGGCTCTTCTTTCATTTGCATCTGGGACTGCAATTCATCTGTTTCTATTCAGATGGCTTATAGGTAGCACTCGCTTCCAAGGCTCTTTTCAAGAGTTCGCAAACCATCCTCTCACCCATGCAGCGGTCGGCCTATTCGGCGGTCTGTACGTAGCTTGGTTTATGGTCAGACTGCTGCAACGAACGGTCAGAGAGGAAAAAGTCTCTTGGTCACGCGTACTAATCCGGGGCTGCCTTTACGGCATCTACGCCACCACACTCACCGTCCAAACTTTCTACCTGTTTGGCTCGTTGTATCTGAGTGTGCAGCGCGCATCCTGGCTCATGCCACTTTATTTCGTCTTCATCTTTATGGGAATGGGTACCTATGGGATGGGCATCATTCTCGAGAGCATCCCTATCGCCCTAGGCTACGGCTTTCTGGGAGGGGTGTTGGTCCTACCGGTTCGCCGGTACGAAACATCACAGCTAGTGCCAATACCTCTCGAGCGCGAGAAAAACCTTGGGCGGGATTCCCTCTTGGCTGGCGCTATGGCAACACTGTTTTCGTTCGTGCCATTCGTAGGCATCGTCCTTGCAGTCTTCGCAGTTGTCTTTGGTATTGGCGCCTTGAAGAAGAGTGACGAAACGCGACAGGGCCGAAGGTTAGCCTGGGTGGGCGTAATCCTAGGAGGCATTACAATCGCTCGGCAGCTAATGGGAATTGTCGTTTATGCACTTGCGTCTTCAGGTTTGATCTGAGATCGGTCTGATGTCCCAGCTAGAGATTCAGCAGGTGTCCGAGCTTTTCCTTCTTTACTCTGAGGTAGCCGCGGTTTCCGCGGGCCGCCGTGGGCTGGCAGGGGACGCGCTCGACCACCTCAATGCCGGCGCGCTCCAGCGCTTCCACTTTCTCGGGATTGTTCGAGAGCAACCGTACCCGCCGCAGCCCCAGCAGACGCAACGCCGCCGCCGCCGCGGCGTAGTTCCGCCGGTCAGCTGGGAAGCCCAGGTGGCGGTTGGCTTCGACCGTATCCATCCCCCGGTCCTGTAGTTCATAAGCGCGCAGCTTGTTGATCAATCCGATGCCGCGGCCTTCCTGAGGCTCGTAGACAATCACGCCCGCGCCTTCGCGGGCCACTTTTTGCATCGCCAGCTCGAGCTGTGCGCGGCAGTCGCAGCGCGAAGACGCGA
>CAYTXK010000033.1:0-3088 GCA_964441645.1 uncultured Acidobacteriota bacterium | reverse complement strand
CGTCAGGCACTGCGAGTGAATCCGCACTAGCGGCGCCCGCTTGTCCCGCCCTCGGCCACGGAACTTGCCTTTGGTGAGCACCACCAGCGATTGCCGGCGCCCGTCTTCGAGCCCCAGGATCCGGAACAGCCCGAACCGCGTCGGCAGCCGCGCTTCCGCCGCTTTCCGCAATCCCCACCCGCTTCCGGTTTTTCGCTTCACGCCTTCATTATAGTCGCCGCCGCAGGCTCTGTCATTCCGAGCCCCGAAAGCCAGCTTTGCCAGGCATTCGGGGCGAGGAATCTGCTTTCTCCCGAGCCGCGAGGCACTTTTTCCCCCGCCGTAACTACTTGCAGAGACGCCACTAAGAATTTTCTTCCGCAAAAACCGCAAAAAAGGCAAAAACCGTAGACTTCCGTTGGGCGAGTGTGGCATGGGTGAACAGGAGGTGTGCGCTATGAGAGGCTTCACAGAAGACCGCAAAGGAGAATCCGGAAAAATCTCACCCGGCAAGGGCTGCGAAATCAGCCAGATGAGTATCCCCCGGAGGGGTTGCAATGCGGCAAGCCACTGGTAATAAGGCAGTTAGGAGCAGAGATTCCTCCCCAATCTCGGAGCAGCAATGTACTTGTCAAAGCGACCGCAAAGCGCGGCTTTACAACCCCAACTGCTTCGGCTACCGTAGTTTTTAGAGACTTATGGAACAAGCCTTACGTCTCCAGGACGTCGTCTTCACGCTGCTGTTCCGCGTGGGGGTGGCCTCAGCCATCGCGGCGCTGGTGGTGCGCCTTCCTCGCTTCCAGCGCATCCTGCGGGTTGAGGAGCGCACGCTCGACGAGCGCCTGATGTTTGTCCTGCTCTACGGCCCCATGGTGGCCATGGGCGTGCTCACGCGCCTGCTGCTCCGCTACCAGGCCACCGACGTCAGCCTGGAAGGGGCGGTGCTTGCTGGCCTTGTAGGCGGCCGCACCACCGGGATGATGGTGGGCACGATGGCGGCCCTGCCGGCTTTCTTCAACAACGAGCTGCTTTCCGTTCCGTTCGGGATGCTGTGCGGCGCCGTGGGCGGCATAATGCGCGAGTTGTGCGCCAACAAGGAACGCGTGTGGAGTTTCGGCCCCTTTGCGTTTTTGAGTGTTCCTCGGTGGCTCTACCGGCTACTGGCTCAGGGGGAACGGAATTGGGTCCTCTTGCCGCTCCTGGGCTGCGTGGGACTGGAGGGCCTTCGCCTTGCCCTGGGACCGATGTTTCCCGGGGCGCTCTACTACTTGCGCACCCAACCCGGCTGGCCCGTAGTTCTGCCCGTGCTGGGGACGGTTTTCGCTGTCTCGCTTCCCCTCACCATCTGGCACAACACGCGCATTCAAATCAAGCTGCGCGACCAGGAGCAGTCGCTGCTGGAAGCGCGCATGCAGGCCCTCACCAGCCAGATCAATCCTCACTTTCTTTTCAACACCTTGAACACCATCAGCTCCTTGACGCGCTTCAATCCCGAGGAAGCGCGCGAAGTGTTGCTGAAGCTCTCGCAGATTCTGCGCCGTCTGTTGCGCAAGAATGAAAACTTCGTTCCCCTGCGCGAGGAGGTCGAATTCATCGAGAACTACTTGAGCATCGAAACCGTGCGCTTCGGCGCGGAAAACTTGCAGTTTCGCAAAGAGATTGACGACGACACGCTGGACGCCATCGTGCCCAGCATGCTGCTCCAGCCCATCATCGAAAACTCCATCCGCCACGGCCTGGCGCCCAGCCTGGCGGGCGGGGAAATCCACCTGCGCACTCTGCGGCTCGACGGCCGGCTGGTGATTGTGGTGGAAGACAACGGCGTGGGCATCGCCGAAGACCGCATCGCCGACGTCTATGACAGCGGCATCGGCATCAGCAACGTCAGCGAACGGTTGAAGGTGCTCTACGGCAAGGATTACGTGATGAAAATCGAGAGCCAGCCCGGCCGCGGCACTTCCATCCGCATCGAGATTCCCGAGCTGCAAAGCTCCTGAAATTCCGCCAGGCTTCTACTTCGATTGTTCCAGCACCTGCCGGTAGAAGGCCTCGTAGCGGGGAATAATCAGGGTCGAGCAGAAGCGGGCGCGGGCGCTCTCGCGCGCCCGACGGCCCATTGCGCGCCCGCGCTCCGGCTGGCTCAAGAGCTCGAGCGCGCAGCGGCTCATGGCTTCGACGTTACCCACTGGCAGCAGACAGCCGTCTTCCCCCGGATGGATCACTTCGCGCAGGCCGCCCACGTCGCTGGCAATCACGGGGACCTCGCAGGCCATGGCTTCGAGCGCCGCCAGCCCGAACGATTCCGACTCGCTCGGCAGGAGAAACAAATCACACAGCCCCAGTTTTTCGTAGACGGCGTTCTGCTTGCCGAGAAAGAGGACGTCGTCGGCGATGCCTTTTTCGCGGACCAGATACTCGGCGTTGGCGCGTTCGGGGCCGTCCCCCATCAGCAGCAGCCGCGCCGGCTGCGCGGCGCGAATACAGGCGAAAATCTCGATGACGTCGGGGATGCGCTTGACCGGGCGAAAATTAGACAGGTGGGCAATCAGCACCTCGCCATTCGGTGCCAGGGCCCGCCGCGCCTCCGCGTCCTCCTGCCGGCGGTAGCGGTCACAGTTGACGAAGTTGGGGATGACCTCAATGGGTTTCTGCACGTTGAACTCGCGCTCGGTCACCTCGCGCAAGTAGTTCGACACCGCCGTCACCCCGTCCGATTCCTCGATGGCAAAGCGGGTGATGGGCAGGAAGGAGCGGTCCTGCCCGACCAGCGTGATGTCGGTGCCGTGCAGCGTGGTGACAAACGGAAGCGCATGCGGGGCGCGCATGGCCCGCGCCAGATAAGCGCTCACCGAAGATCGAGCTCATAGTGCTCGGCCACCTCCGCCATTTTGGTGGCCAGCGCCAGAGCGTAGGGCGGGAAATCGAAGAGCGGATAGGCCAACACCTCCACCTCGTGGTAGGAGATGCGGCGGGCGACTTCCGGTTGGTCGCCCAGTTCGGCCAGCCGAATCGGCAGCGCGTAGCTGATGAAGTGAACCTCGTGCCCGCGCGCCGCCAGCTCCATCCCTAGCTCGGTGGCAACCACGCCGCTGCCGCCATAGGTTGGGTA
>CAYTXK010000032.1:0-14245 GCA_964441645.1 uncultured Acidobacteriota bacterium | reverse complement strand
GCGCGCCGGGGCAGCCGCCATCCTGGTGAACTGTGCGCCCCCCGCTGACGTGACCCGCGCCCTCGGACGGCTGAAGACGTTTTGCTCGCTGCCCTTTGGCGGATTCGCGCACGTCGGGCGCTTCTCCCCGCCGAGCTGGAAGTTCGAATTCCATCCGCAGTTCATTGACACCGAGGAATGGCCGCCGGAGCGCTACGCCGCCGAAGCGCAGAAGTGGCGCGAGCAGGGCGCCACCATTCTCGGGGCCTGCTGCGGGGGCCGCCCCGACCACATCGCTCGGCTGCGCGGCGCGCTGGGGCGCAACGGAAAAGGAGCCGGATGAGCTACGACGCCATTCGCGAAAAGCTCGGCAAAGGGCAGACGGTGGTGCTCGACGGCGCCATCGGCACGGAAATCCTGCGGCGGAACGTTTCCTGGTCGGATCATCAGGTGTCGAGCCAGCCCGACGTCATCCGCGGCATCCACGAGGACTACATCCGCGCCGGCGCCGACGTCATCAGCACCAATAGCTTTCAGCTCTGCCGCCGCGCCTTTGCCAGCCACTTCCGCGACGACGCCCACCAGCGGCACATCGGGGCGCGCGACCTCGACGAGCGGCCAAACAAGATGCTGGCGGCTTCGGTGGAGCTGGCTCGCGAGGCCCGCAAGCGTGTGGCAGGCAGCCGCCCGGTGGCGGTGGCCGGGGCGGTGACTACGCTGGAGTGGTGCTTCCGGCCCGACCTGGCGCCTTCAGCCGACGAGGCCCGCGCCGAGTACGAAGAGATTTTCCAGGTCGTCAAGGACGCCGGCGCCGACCTGATTCTGCTGGAGACGGTCAACAGCATCAAGGAAGCGCGGGCGGGGCTGGAAGTCTCGAAGAAGCTCGGCCTGCCCTGCTGGGTGGGATTTGTGTGCGACGAAAACGGGCGGCTCTTCACCGGCGAAACTATGGCGCAAGCCACGGCAGTGCTCGAGCCGCTGGGGGTGGACGCGATCCTGCTGAACTGCGCCCCGCCCGACGACATCACCGCCGGGATGAAGGCGCTGGCGCCCGCGGCGCGCGCTCCCATCGGCGGCTACGCGCACATCGGACGGTTCAATCCGCCCGAGTGGCTGTTCACCGACGAGTATCCGCCGGCCCGCTACCAGGAAGTGGCCGCGGACTGGAAAAAACTCGGGGCGCGCATCCTAGGCGGCTGCTGCGGCACCACGCCCGACCACATCGCAGCGCTCGGAGCCCTCCGCTAGTTCCGTTCCAAATTGTCTACACCGTCAGCCACCGTGTTGCCCGCCGACTCCGAGCGCGGGCGCCTGCTGCGCATTCTCGGGGTGGGCTTCGGCGTGGCGGTGGGCATCGGCAACGCCATCGCCGCCGGCATCGTACGCGCCCCGGGCGAGATCGCGGCGCTCCTCCCCAGCCTCTGGCTGTTCTTGGGCGTATGGGTGGTCGGCGGGCTCTACGCGCTGCTGGGCGCGAACGCACTGGCGGAGCTGGCCACGCTCATCCCCAAATCGGGGGGGCAGTACCAGTTCGCGCGGCGGGCGCTGGGGGACTACGCCGGCTTCATCGTGGGCTGGAGCGATTGGCTTTCGAACTGCGGCACGACGGCGACGGTGTCCTTCGTCATCGGCGAATACGTCGAGGTGTTGATTCCCGCGCTCGGGGGGCAGCGGGTGGGGATTGCCGTGACGATTACGGTTTTCTTCGCTCTGCTGCAATGGCGCGGGCTGCGCTGGGGCAGCGCCACGCAGAACCTGACCAGCCTGCTCAAAGGAATTGGGTTTGTCCTGCTGGTAATCGCCTGCTTCGCGCTGGGCGGCGGGGCGCGTCCGACACCCGAGGCGCCGGCGCTGACGGCAACCGCGCCGCTCCTCGTCGGACTGCTGCTGGCCCTGCAAGCGGTGATTTACACCGTGGACGGCTGGAGCGGGCCGGTTTATTTCAGCGAGGAAGTGCGGGAGCCGAATCGCAACCTGCCGCGGGCGCTGCTGCTGGGTGTGGGCTCCATCATGGGGATTTATCTGCTTTTGATGGTGGCGTTGGTGTATATCCTCCCGCTCTCCGAAATCGCCGGCAACATTTTTGCGCTGGGGGCAGCGGCGCAGGTAGTTTTCGGAGCGCACGGCGACACCATTATTCGGTCTTTGATGGTGTTGTCCATGATTGCGGGCATCAACGCCTATCACCTGATGGCGACGCGGGTGCTGTTCGCGATGAGCCGCGACGGCCTGTTCGCGCGCGCGGCCTCGCGCGTCAATCACGGCGGCACGCCCAGCGTGTCGCTCTTTGCCAGCGCGGCGGTGGCGGTGCTCTTCATCCTGTTCATCGGCACCTTCCAGAAATTGATTGCAGTGATGTCGTTTTTCTTTGTGGCCAACTACACGATGTCGTTCCTGTCGCTGTTTCTGCTGCGGCGGCGCGAGCCCGGGGCGGAGCGGCCTTACCGAGCCTGGGGGCATCCGTGGACGACGGGGGCGGCGCTCGCCGGCTCAGTGGCGTTTCTCATGGGGGCGGTGGCCGCCGATACCGCCAACGCGGTATGGACGCTGGGGCTGCTGGGGATTAGCTACCCGATTTACCGCTTAAGCAAACAACTGGCGGGCTGAGCTACTTCGTGATTTTTTCGGCGACCGTTTTGGCTTGCAGGAAGAGCAGCAGATAATCTTTCCCGCCGGTCTTCGAGTCCGTCCCCGACATGTTGAAGCCGCCGAAGGGGTGCGCGCCCACCATGGCGCCCGTGCACTTGCGGTTGAGGTAGAGGTTACCGACGTGGAAGGACTCGGAGGCCTGGCGGAGCTTTTCCGGGTTGCTGGAGTAGACGGCGCCGGTGAGCCCGTACTCGCTGTCATTGGCAATTTGGAGGGCGTGCTGGAAGTCGCGGGCGCGTATGACGGCCAGCACGGGGCCGAAGACTTCCTCCTGCGCCAGGCGCGCCTTGGGATCAACGTCGGCGATGACAGTGGGAGCGACGAAGTAGCCTTTGCCGTTGCCTCCCGCCGGTTCGCCGCCCGCCAGCAGCCTGCCTTCTTTCTTCCCGACTTCGATGTAGTCCAAGATTGATTTCATCGCCGACTCGTTGATGACCGGCCCCATGAAACTGGCCGGGTCTTCGGGCGGGCCGACGCGAATCTCGCGGACGCGCTTGACGAGCTTGTCCACAAAGGCATCGTAGACCTTGGCGGCCACGATGGCGCGGGAGCAGGCCGAGCACTTCTGGCCCTGATAGCCGAAGGCGGAGAGGGCGACGCCTTCAACGGCGGCGTCGAGGTCGGCTTCATCGTCCACCACAATGGCGTCCTTGCCGCCCATCTCCAGCACGGTGCGCTTGATCCAGATTTGCCCCGGCTGCTTGCGGGCTGCCTGCTCGCTGATGCGCAGCCCGGCCTCTTTGGAGCCGGTAAAGGCGATGTAGCGCGTCTTGGGATGGGTTACGAGGGCTTCGCCGGCGCTGCCGCCCGGCCCGGTGAAGAAATTCACCACGCCGTCGGGCACACCCGCTTCCTTTAGAATCCCGAAGAACTGAGCGGCCACGGTGGGCGAATCACTCGAGGGCTTGAGCACCACGGTGTTGCCGGTGACGATGGAGGCGAGCGTCATGCCCGCCATGATGGCGCAGGGAAAATTCCAAGGAGGAATCACCACGCCGACTCCCAGCGGGATGTAGACCAGGTAGTTTTTCTCGCCCGCCATGGGGGTCAGGGGCTGCGGTCCGGCCAGGCGCAGTATCTCGCGGGCGTAGAACTCGCAGAAATCAATGGTTTCGGCGACGTCGGCGTCGGCTTCCGGCCAAGTTTTTCCGACTTCGTAGACGATCCAGGAGGCCATTTCGAACTTGCGCTGCCGGAGTAGGTCGGCGGCGCGGAAGACGTACTCGGCGCGCTCATTGGCCGGAACGCGCTTCCAGCTCTCGAAGGCGTGGCTCGAGGCCTCGACGGCGCGTGCGGCGAGCTCGGGCGTGCCTTTCTGGAAGACGCCCACCACCTGGTCGGGATGGGCCGGGTTGAGGGAGCGGATTTTCCCCTCGGCGACAATTTTTTCGCCCGCGATGACGATGGGGTACTCGCGTCCGGTCTCGGCGCGCACTTTGGCCAGCGCCGCTTCCATCGCTTGGCGGTTTTCGGGGCGGGAGAAGTCGGTGAAGGGCTCGTTGAGGAACGCGCCGCGCTCGGTTTTGACGGCAGTGGTGGCCATGGCTCATCTACCTCCGGGGGTTTCATTGACCATTTTACTTGCGGCGGCGGAAACCAGCAAGGGAGACTCACGACAGAGGACGGAACGGACGCCAAGGCGTAAAGCCTCGCCCGACCCAAGCCAGGGTAGCTAAGAGCTAGTTGGTGGGGGCGAGGCGGTTGTATTTGCGCAGGGCGTCGCGGAGGCGGTCGTGGGGCAAGGCGATGACGCGGTGGCCGCCGGCGCCAGTCATCGTCTCGGCCGCCACCATGGCGTTGATGATAGCTTCTTCGGTGGCCTGCACGGTGGCCTCAAAGAGGGGATTCAGGCGCTCGTTGGGGAGCATGGTGAGCGACGCCGTCCCGGTCGAAACCGCCGCGCCGGGATTGGCAGTGGAGAAAGCGATGAAAATATCGCCGGAGCCGTTGCCGGAGTAGCTGCCGTTGCGCCCCAGGCCGAGCGCCGCGCGGCGCGCGACGCGCTTCAACTGATGCGGCAGGAGCGGGGCGTCGGTGGCCACAACGATGATGATGGAGCCGGCGTCGCCGGAGCGGAACGAGCCCTCGGTGATTTCCTGCCCCACGGGCGCGCCGGCGATGCGAAGGGTGCGGCGCAGGCCGTAATTGCACTGCACCAGCACGCCCACGGTGTAGCCACCGAAGCGCTCTTCGAGCCGGCGCGAAGCGGTGCCGATGCCGCCCTTGAATTCGTTGCAAATCATGCCAGTGCCGCCGCCGACGTTGCCTTCTTCGGCGGCGCCGGCATGGGCGGAATCGAGCGCGGCAAAGGCGTGCTCGGGCTTGACGTGGAAGCCGCTGATGTCGTTGAGATAGCCGTCCCAAGTCTCGGCGACCACGGGGAGCGACCAGCAATACTCGTCGGGGGGAAATAATTTCTGGTCGAGGCACCAGGCGGTGACGGCGTCGCGCACCACGCCGACGCTGTAGGTGTTGGTGATCATCACCGGGCCTTCGAGATAGCCGAGGTCGTCGATGTAGGTCGTGCCCGTCATCTCACCGTCGCCGTTGAGCGAAAACCAGGCGGCGAAGACGGGTTGGGTGGATTTCTTGCCACGGGGAAGGATGGCGGTGACGCCGGTGCGCGCCGGGCCGAGGCCGACTTTGAGCTCACCTTCGCCGGTGACGATGGTGCTGTGGCCGACTTCGACGCCAGCGACGTCGGTGATGGCGTTGAGCGCGCCGGGCGCGCCTTCGAACGGCACGCCCAGGTCGCGGGCGCGGGGCTTGCTGGCAGCCGTCAACAACAACGGCAGAGCTAAAATCAGGGCAATGACAGAAGCCAGGTTGTTCTTTCTCATCGGTCCTCCTCCAATTCCTTCAAGGCTTCGGCGAGCAACTCTTGATTTCGGCCGAGGGCAGCTTGGAGGCGGTGCGCCTGGTCGCGGGCGCCGGCCCAGTCGCGGCGCTCGACCGCTTCGGTCAAGCCGGGCAGCTCCAAATGGCCGTAGGTGTAGCGCGTGCCGTAAATCAGATGCTTGAACCAGGGACGGCCGGGGAGGCCGTCGGGGTCGAGCCAGTTGCGCTCCGCCTCGCGTAGGCGGCGGTTCAGCGGCACGAGGCCTGCTCCACGGCCTGCGACGAGCCTGGCTGCCAGGCCTTGCTCAAGAGCGCGAGCGGCAGTGGAGAATGCACGCGCGCTCTCGAGGAGCGGGCGAAGATCAAGATGGCGGCGAACGCCTTTTTTCCTCTGAACCTCCTCCAGAAATTGGCGGATGTTTTCGCCGTAGGAAGAAAACTCCAGGGGCAGAGCGTCGGCATTGGCGAGCCGCAGCGCCAGCACTCCCCAGAGCTGGGCGAGTAGAGCGTGGGTGCGGTAGCCGGGGTCGCCGAACTGATTCATCCAGTAGAAGTCGTCGTAGAGGGAATGGTAGACGCCGTAGGGGCCGTCAAAACCCGGCAGCAAAACGGGGATGCCGAGGTGGTTCAGGAAAACGGTGTGGTCGGAGCCACTGCCCACGCGCGTGTTCATCAGCTCGGCGTCGCTCACCGTGCGTTTTTCGCCCGCGGCGCGCCGGGTGCGCTGGCGGTAGTCTTTCCAAGCTTCGTAGAGAGATTTTCCCGATGGATGCGCCAGGGTGCGGCTGGCTTCCAGCAGCAGGCGGGCGAGCGAAGGAACGCCGGCAGGATCGAAATCGGGGCCGGCGACCCCTGGGTCGACGTTGATATAGGCCACGGCCTTCTCGCGGAGCTCGTCGGCGAACTGCTCGCCCCATTCGGTGGAGCCGGTGAGCGCAACCTCTTCGCCATCCCAACTGCACAGGACCAGCGTGCGCCGGGGGCGCACGCCCTGTTTCTTGAGCTCGCCCAGCGCACGCGAGAATTCCAGCATGGCCGCCGTGCCACTGGCCGCGTCGACGCCGCCGAAGACCCAGGCATCGCGGTGGTTTCCCATCACCACCCACTCGTCGGGAAATTCGCTGCCGCGCAGGCGCGCTTCGACCACGTAGTTGGGCCGCAGGCGCGTGTCCATTTTCACTTTGACGTGGACGCTCACGGCCCCGCCGCCCAGCCGATAGCGGAGCGGCAACCCGCCCTGCCAGGACTTCGGCGCTGCGGGGCCGTCCAAGTGTTCGAGCAGCGGCCTAGCGTCGCGCCAGGAGAGCGGCACGGCGATGAGGCGCGGCAAGGAAACGGCTTCTTCGGGTGCTATGCGCCGCGCCTCCGGCACTGACGCCCAGCCCGGAGTCAGCGGGTCGCCCGCAACCAAGAAGTCGTAGGTGATAGCGCCCCGCTGAATGTGGCTTTCGGGTCCCCAGGGGCCTTCCGGGAAAACCGCACCCTGCTTGTAGCCATCCTCAGCGGGATCCGAATAGATGAGCAGGGCCGCGGCGCCGTAGTGCTCGGCGGTAAGCGCCTTGAAGCCGCGGTAGCTGTAGGGATTGGAGTAGCGCACCAGGACGACTTTGCCGCGAACGTCAATTCCGCGGCGGCGCAGGTATTCGTAATCTTCGGGGTTGCCGCTGTGGGCGTAAACGAGCGGCGCGGTGACATCACCCGAAGCCGAGAGCGCCAAATAGGCAGCGCTCACGCGCGGGTTCTGCGTATCAGGGTCAACGGCGTAGGGGTCTTCGCGCAGGCTGGCTTGGAAGGGCACGGGGCTGACCATTTCTACCGCGACTTCGACGGGTTCCGACACCAGCACGTCGTAGCGGTGAAGGCGCACCTCTTCCCAGCCCTGCTCCTTCCACAGGTCGGCGATGGTCTGGGCGAGCTGGTTATTCTGCTCGGAGCCCGCCGGGTGAGGCTCGGCGGTGAAGAGGCGGTGGAAAGCGCGCAGTTGCTCGGCGGAGACGCTGGCCTTGAATTTTTCTTCCAGCGCTCGCTGGGCTGCAGCCGCTTCCGATGAAAAACCGAGGATCTGCTCTGGGGCGACTTCACCGGCGACCACGGCCGCCGCGCACAACACGATGAGCGTCACAGCGCCGGCGTTGCTGTTCTTCGTTCTCATCGCTCCTCCTCCAATTCCTCGTTGATCAGTTTGCGGCCAGGCGCGCGACCGCGGCTTCGAGCGCGCGGGCGATGACGCGGATTTCTTCTGACGAGATGATGTAAGGCGGCGCCAGCAGAAGGTGGTCGCCGGCCGCGCCATCGGCGCAGCCTTGAATCGGGTAGGTCAGAACTCCGTCAGCCAAGGCCGCCTGCGAGATGCGCTCGGCCACGCGCGCCTCGGGCGGAAAGGGCGCGCGCGTGGCAGCGTCTTTCACAAACTCGATGCCCACGAGCAGGCCGCGGCCGCGGATGTCGCCCACGATGGGAAATTTCTTAAGCGGTTCGAGAGCGGCTCGCAACTCTTCCCCGGCTGGCGCGACTCGCGGCAGCAGCCGCTTCTGCTCGAGATGGTCGAGGACCGCCAGCCCCGCGGCCATGGCCACGGGAGGGGCGCTGAAGGTGAAGCCGTGCTCGAAATGCCCGGAGCCGCGGGCCATCGTCTCCACCACGCGGTCTGAAACCAGCACGGCGCCGACGGGCGCGTAGCCGCTGGCAATTCCCTTGCCGACAACGATCAAGTCAGGTTCGATGCCCCAGTGCTCGACGCCGAAATTCTTCCCGGTGCGTCCCATGCCCGTCATCACTTCATCAGCGATGAGCAGAAGACCTGAGCGGCGGCAAATCTCGGCGATGCGCTGCCAGTAGCCCTCGGGCGGGACGACCGCGCCGAGCGTCGCCCCCACGACCGGCTCGGCGATGAAGCCGGCGATGGTCTCAGGGCCTGTGCTGGCTATGAGCTTTTCGAGCTCGTCGGCGCAGGCCACATCGCAGGCTGGGTAGGTCAGGCCGAGCGGGCAGCGGTAGCAGTAGCAGGGCGCGATGTGGCCCCACTCGGGCAAGAGCGGCGCATACGGCTCCCGCCGCTTTACGTTGCCCGAAAGCGCCAGCGCCCCGAGCGTGGCGCCGTGGTAGCTCTGCCAGCGCGAAACCAGGCGCGTGCGGCGTGGCTGGCCGCGCTCAAGCCAGTACTGCCGGCAGAGCTTGATGGCGGTCTCGATGGCTTCCGAGCCGCCGGAGGTGAAAAACACGCGGCCTTCGTGGAAGTTGGCCGGGGCGAGGGAGCGCAGGCGGGCCGCCAGCCGCTCGGCCTCTTCGGTGAGGAATTGCGAAGTGTGCACAAACGCCAGGCGACGCGCCTGTGCGGCCATAGCCTCGCCAATGGCGGCCACGCCGTGGCCGATGGTTACGACGGCTGCGCCGCCGGCGGCGTCGAGGTATTTTTTCCCCTCAGCGTCGAAGAGATAGCAGCCTTCGCCGCGCACGGCGCGGGGATAGCTTTTGCCAAAATAGCGAGGGAAAAAAGCCTGGCTCATCCCGCGCCTACGACCGCCAGTTCCTCGCGCAGCACGCGCAACTCCTCGGCGGTGGGCGGCTCGGTGGCGCCGAGCGGCGCGGCCACGCGCAACGTCCAGCCGGTGTTCTCGCGGACCTGGTCGAGACTCACGCCCGGGTGCAGCGATTCCAGCACCAGCTCGCGGGTGTCGGAGGAAAAAGCCAGCACGCCGAGGTCGGTGATGACGACTTCCGGCCCGCGCCCGGGCAGGCGCAAGCGCTGGCGTTCGTCGCCACCGCCGAGATAACCGGGACTGGTGATGAAATCCACGCGCTCCGGGAAAGCGCGCCGCTTGTGCTGCATCACGATGAGCACGCGCCGCGCCAGCACGGCAATCTCGCAAGCGCCCCCGGAGCCTGGCAGGCGCACTTTGGGTTTATCATAGTCGCCGATAACGGTGGTGTTCAGATTGCCGAAGCGGTCAATCTGCGCGCCGCCGAGAAAGCCGACGTCAATCAGGCCGCGTTGCAGATAGTACTGGAAGATTTCCGGCATCGAACAGACACCGACAGCGCCGGTGACCAGCGCGGGGTCGCCAATCGAAACCGGCAGGCGCGCCGGCTGGGCGCCGATGGCGCCCGATTCGTAAATCAAGACCAGGTTGGGGCAGTGAGTGCGCCGGGCGAGGTTGACGGCCACATTTGGTATTCCAATGCCAACAAACACGACTTCGCCGTCGCGCAGGCGCCGCGCCGCCGCGGCTACCATCATTTCGTAGGTAGTGAAGTCGTTTTTCATCAATAGCCGTAGTTGACCGGCTCGCAAAAGGCCGGGCGAGCCCGCAGGCGCTCGCAGGTGTCGCGCAGGCGCTCGCGGTACTCCTGGCGGCCGGCGACGCCGTAGACCCAATCGTCGAGATATTGTGCGAAGCTGGCGGGGTCACGCGAGGTTTCGTCCCAGCGGAGGTAGAAGTCGTTGTCGCGGTCGTAGTAGCCCTGCACGTAGGAGGGGTGGGCGCCGAAGGGCTCCACCACCACAGCGTCCACGCGGAAGCCGGGGATGAGGGTACGGTTGGGATCGCGCCGCACGATTTCTTCCGGCACCAGCTCTTCGACTACGACCACTACGCGCTCGGCGGCAAAAGCGACTTCCTTGAGCACGCCCACCAGGCCCCAGACCTGGGTGTCGCCCTGCTCGTCGGCGCGCTGCGCGTGCAGGATGGCGACGGTGGGCGCCAGCGCCGGCACTGACCACAGCTCTTCGCCGGTGTGCGGGCAGGTAACGCGGCGGATGTTCGGGTTGGCGCGTGGCAGATCGGACCCCGCGAAGTTGCGCGTGGGGAGAAACGGCAGGCCAGACGCAGCGGCCTGCAAGCGCAGGGCCAGTCCGAAGTGCGAGTACTCTTCGAGCTCGAGCGGGCCAGGCTCGCCGCGCTCGACCGCGCGGCGGAAGGCGTGCAACGGCCCCACGCCCGGATTCCCCGCCCAACTGAAAATCAGCTTGCGGGCGCAGCCGGCGGCGATCATCTGGTCGTAGAGGAGGTCGGGGGTGAGCCGCACCAGCGTCAGCTCGCGCCGCCGCTGGCGGATGATTTCATGCCCGGCGGCGAAAGGGATGAGATGGGTGAAGCCCTCCATCACCACCGTGTCGCCATCGCGCACGAAGCGGCTGATGGCGTCCTGCATGGTCATTACTTTGGACACGGCCGCCCCCGTCCTAGCTGAAAAGAAAACGCGATTCTAGTGCCGTTCCAACTTGTTGCGGCTAAATGAACCGTCCTTCCGGTGCACTCCAGAGTACGCAAGTATAATGCATCACGAGTTCTCCCCTTAGGCCCAAGTAGTTGGAACGGCACTAGCAAATTCGACCGCGACTGGTGATACTGTGCGCTCCCATGAAGGCCTTGATTCGACTCACCTTGCTGCTCGTTGGCGCGGCGCTCGCGGCGGCGGCGCAGGACATCGTCGTTGAAAAAGATGTGGCGGTGCCGATGCGCGACGGGGTGGTGCTGCGCGCCGACGTCTGGCGGCCCGCCGGGCCGGGCCCCTTTCCGGTGCTGGTTTACCGCACGCCCTACAACCGCCAGCCGGCGCAGAAGAATTCCTCCATCTTTCCCAAGGCCGTGGGGCGCGGCTACGCGGTGGTGGTTCAGGATGTGCGCGGGCGCTACGGCTCCGGCGGCCAGTATATCCCCTATCAACAGGAAGGGCGCGACGGCTACGACACCATCGAGTGGGCGGCCGGGCAGCCGTGGTCAAACGGCGCGGTCGGCACCTTCGGGCTTTCCTATCCCGGCGCGGTGCAGTGGCTGGCGGCCCTCGAGCGCCCACCGCATCTCAAAGCGATGGTGCCGGCGATGACTTTCGCCACGCCTTCGAACTTCTGGTATTCGGGCGGGGTTTTCGACCTCTCCTGGATCGCCTGGATTTGGAACAACATCGCCCCCCACCAGCGCGTGCGCAAGAACCTGCCGGGGCCGCACAACGGCGAGGAAGCCCGCGCCGAATGGGAGCGCTCGCGCGAAGCCATGCTGAACCATCTGCCGCTCAACGAACTGCCGCAGCTCAAGGATGTGGCCCCCTACTACTACGAATGGATGCAGCACCCACCCGGGGAAAAGTGGTGGGACTGGGCCGAGCTTCGCAACAAGTACGATCGCACCCAGGCGGCGGTGCTGAACCTCTCGGGCTGGTACGACGAAGCTTACGGGCCTGACGGTGCGCTCAATAACTTCAACGGCCTGGTGGCGGCGCGCCAGAAGCAGCCCGACCGGCGCACCAAAGTTATCGTGGGCCCGTGGGTGCACGGGGTCAGCACCATCGCGGAAACCAAAGCCGGCGAGCGGCAGTTCGGCCCGGCGGCCCAGCGCGACTACGACGAGCTGATTCTGCGCTGGATGGACCACTACTTGCGCGGCATTGATAACGGGGCCGAGCGCGAAAAGCCCGTAGAGGTTTATGTCATGGGGGCCGATCGCTGGCGGCAGGCCGACCGCTGGCCGCTGCCGGAAACCCGATTCACACCGATTTATCTGAACGGTTCCTCCGAGAAAAAGAAAGGGTTGAGCTGGGAGGCGCCGAAAGAAAAACAGGCCTCGAGCGCATTCGTCTCCGACGCCGCCCATCCAGTGCTCGACCCGGTGCCGCCGTACTCCGGCGCACACGATTACCGCGTGCTCGAGGAGCGCGACGACGTGCTGATTTTCGACTCAGCTCCGTTCGAAAACGACCTCGAAGTTACGGGGCCGATCACGGCGGAGATTTATCTCTCCTGCGACGCGCCCGACACCGACCTCTGGGTGCGGCTGCTCGACGTCGCCCCCGACGGCACGGCGCTCAACCTGATGAGCCCCGGCCTCGATGTGCTGCGCGCCAGCTACCGCAACGGCGGCCCGAAGCGCGAATTGCTGCAATCGGGCCGCATCTACAAACTTCGCCTGACCAAGCTCGCGACCAGCAACCTCTTCCCAAAGGGGCACCGCCTCCGCGTGCAAATCTCCGCCAGCTTTTTCCCCAACTTCTCCCGCAACCTGCACTCGGGGGAACTGGAAACCGTCTCGGCGAAAACGCGCACAGCCACGGTGCGCATCCACCACGACCGCCGCCATCCCTCACGGCTGGTGTTGCCAGTCATCCCACAATAGGAAAAAAGGAACGCCCGCCTAGTTGCCGTGGGTGGTGAAGGCCAGGGTCAGCAGGGTCTTCTGCTCGAGTTGGTGCGCCTTGGCAGAGCCGGTGGCCGGGCTGGCGCTGGCGGAGCGCTTGACGCTGCGCACCGGGCAATCGCGCGCCAGGTGTTCGAGCCGCGGCACGACGTACGCGAGCGCGCCCATGTTGGCGGGCTCCTCCTGCACCCAGAGTATTTCGCGCAACTTGGGGTGACGCGCCAACTCTTCGACGAGCTCCGTCTCGGGAAAAGGATAAAGCTGGTCAAGGAAGGCAATCGCGGTTGTGGTGTGACCGCGCTGGCGGCGCTCGCGGCGCAGCTCGTGGCCGATCTTGCCGGTGCACACCAGCAGCCGTGTGGCGTTTTCCTGCTCCGGCTCGCCGACCACCGGCTGGAAGCGCGGCCGCGAGAACTCGGCCAGCGGCGAGGCGGCGTCGGGATGCCGCAACATGCTTTTGGGAGTGAAAACGACCAGCGGCTTGCGCCAGCGGCGCAACACCTGGCGTCGCAGCAGGTGAAAATACTGGGCGGCGGTCGAAGGCTGGCAGGCCTGCATGTTGTCCTCGGCCGCCAGTTGCAGGAAGCGCTCCAAGCGCGCGCTGGAGTGCTCCGGCCCCTGCCCCTCGTGGCCGTGGGGCAACAAGAGCACCACGCCGGCTAGCAGGTCCCACTTGTCCTCAGCGGCGCTGATGAATTGGTCGACGATGACCTGGGCGCCGTTGACGAAGTCACCGAACTGGGCCTCCCACAGCACCAGGGCCTCGGGGTAGTCGCGGCTGAAGCCGTACTCGAAGCCCAGCAGGGCGGCCTCGGACAAGGTCGAGTTATAGATTTCGACCCAGGCCTGACTGTCGCCCAGGTGGGCGAGCGGGATGTGTTCAGTTTCGTTCTCGATGTCAATCAGCACCGCGTGCCGCTGGTTGAAGGTGCCGCGGCGGCTGTCCTGGCCGGTGAGCCGCACCGGAACGCCCTGCCGGACGAGCGAACCAAAAGCCAGCGCCTCCGCCATGCCGAAATCCACCGGGCGACGCCCGCCGCCCATCTCGATGCGCTGCTCGAGCAGGCGCTTTACCTTGGGATGGATGGCAAAGCTCGCGGGATAGCGGGTCAGTCCTTCGGTGAGGCTGGTGAGCTCCTCGGGCGACAGGCCGGTGTCGATTTCATAGGAGGGGTCGTAGGGGCCGCCCTCGTAGTCGGCCCAGTAGTCGGGCAGTTGGCTCAGGCGAGGAATTTTCACGAGCTTGCCGGCGGCGGCGACTGCGGCGGTGAACTCCACCTCGGCTTTCTTGACGATGGAGGTCGGGTCGACGCCTATCTTTCGAGCGTAGGTTTCCCAGAGGGGGGGATGACTCTCGATGCGCTTGTAAAGCTGCGGCTGGGTGATGGTGGGGTCGTCGACTTCGCTGTGGCCGTGGCGGCGGAAACCAATCAGATCCACCACCACATCGCTCGCAAACCGATAGCGGTACTCGGCCGCCAGCCGCGCCACGCGCACCACGGCGTCGGGGTCCTCGGCGTTGACGTGCAGGATGGGAATCGGCAGGCGCTTGGCCACGTCGGCGGCGAAGCGCGAGGAGTGCAGCTCGGCCGGCCCGGTGGTGAAGCCGATGAGGTTGTTGACGATGACGTGCACGGTGCCGCCCACGG
>CAYTXK010000031.1:6992-14787 GCA_964441645.1 uncultured Acidobacteriota bacterium | reverse complement strand
GTCTTGCGGGCGCGCAGCTTCGTCAGGCGTTCGTTGAGCTTCCGCGCCCGGTCCTGCGCGCGGCTGAGCTTGTCGAGGGTGCGCAGGAACAGCCGGGTCTTTTCGGCCAGGCGGTCTTCGGTCAGCTCGTCGTCGTCAAACTGGATGATTTCCTTGATGCCTCGCTCGCCCTGCCGCAGAGCCTCGCCCAGGGCCAGAACTTCCTTGATGGTCACCGGTTGGCGCGAGAGGGCTTTGAGCACGCGTAGTTGCCCGCGCTCGATGCGCTTGGCGATGGCCACTTCGCCCTCGCGGGTGAGCAGGGGCACGGTGCCCATCTCCCGCAAGTACATCCGCACCGGGTCGTTGGTCTTTTCCAGTGCCCCCGGGGTCAGGTCGAGCTCGACCTCATCGCTGGCCTCTTCGGTTTTTTCTTCGGCCGCGGTGGTGTCGCCGGGGCGCACCAGCGGCTTCTTGGGAGCTTCTTCGAGGATCTCGATGCCGGCGTCGTCGAAGGCGGAGAGCACGTCGTCAATCTCTTCGGACGAATGCACTTCGGCCGGCAAGAGGTCGTTGACCTCGTCGTAGAGCAGGTAGCCGCGCTCCTTGCCCATCAGCAGGAGCTGGCGAACCGAATCGTACTTGTCTTCAATGCCCAAACTCAGACTCCTCGGGGGAGAGCAGCGGGCAAACACCCCGCGGTCTCGGGGGAGTTAACTGATTGATTTGCTTGTAGTTGCCGAATTCGGCTACCTTCGACCGCCGCCTCTCGCCTCTCCCTGATGATTAGATGAACCTTGCTGGGCAAAAGTTTGCAACAAAACCCATCAACCCTAGCAAGATTTCTCCGCCAGCGTCAAGCGTTTCCACGCTTTCTTTCTCTCTTGAGATCGGCTCAAAATCCTCGAAGTTCCCAGCATTTCCCGGGCCAAACTTCCGAGGGTGTTATTCCAGCTCTCCGAGCGATTTGTGCAGGGCCTGCTTGTGCTTGAGCAAGCCCCGCAGGGCGGCGCTTTGCTTGTCTTGTTCCGCCTGCTGGATTTGCCGCTGCACTTCGCGCAGCTCCCCTTCAAGTTTTCGCCGCTGCAAGGCCGCGAGACACGAGCGCGCCTCTTCGAGCGAGCCCGCGCCCGCCTGACTCTCTTCGAAAGCCAGCTCGTACACCAGCCGCTGCTCGGCTTCCCCCAGCCGCTCGGCCAGCGTGGCCGAGGTCAGCGCCGTGTCGGCTCGCGCCATGGCCAGCACCTGCTCGAACACCGGCTCCAGTCCCGCCCCTTTGTGCGCGCCCCCGTCCTCCATTTCTTTGAGGATGTCGGCGCGGATGGCGGGATTGTCGAGCAGGATTTGCAGCAGTCGCCGCTCGGCGGGCTTGGCCGCACTGCGCTCGACCACCGCCGCCGCTTCCGGCCGCAGCTTGATTTCCGTGCGGCGCTCCAGGGCGGCTCGCCGCAGCTCTTCGCGAATTAGGGCCTCGTCAATCGAGAGCCGCGCCGCGAGCTCGGTCGCCCATTCGGCGCGGCGGATTTTGTTCGGGAGCCGCGCCACGTAGGGCAGCAGGTAATTGAGGGCGGCGATTTTCCCGTCGTTCGACCTCCAGTCGAACTGCCTGCGGGCGCGCTCCACCAGGTATTCGAGATACGGCCGCGCCTGCTTCAGTTGCTCGCGGTAGGCCGCCGCCCCTTGCTCACGCACAAAAAGGTCGGGGTCGCTGCCCGGCGGCAGAGCCAGCACCCGCACAGCAAAGCCCTCTGTGAGCAGCAAGCTGAGCGAGCGCTCGGTGGCCGCCACGCCGGCGGCGTCGGGGTCGAAGCTCACCACTACGTTGCGTGTGAAGCGCCCCACCAGCCGCACCTGCGTTTCCGTCAGGCTGGTGCCACAGCTCGCCACCACGTTCGCCACTCCCGCCGCAGACACGCTGATGCAGTCCAGGTAGCCCTCGACCAGCACCGCGAAGTTCTCCCGCCGCAGTCCTTCCTTGGCGCGGTGCAGGTTATAGAGCACGCGGCTTTTCGAATAAATCGGTGTCTCCGGCGAGTTCAGGTATTTCGGCATCTCCTCGCCCAGCGCCCGCCCGCCAAAGGCCACGATGCGCCCGTTCTCGTTGGCGATGGGGAACAGGATGCGCCGCCGGAAACGGTCGTAGAGCGTGCCGCGCTCGTCTTTGTTCACTAGCCCGCTCAACTCGAGGATTTTCGGCGCAAAGCCACGCTGCCGCAGCCGCCCCACCAGCGCGTCGCCCGTGCCGGGCGCATAACCGAGGCCGAAAGCTTTGATGAGCTCGTCGGAAAGCCCGCGGTCATTCAAGTAGGCTCGCGCCAGCCGCCCCTCGCGCGTCTGCGTCAGTTGCTCGCTGAAGAACTCCGCCGCCTGCTGGTGGATTTCGAGCAGGTCGGGCCGCGTTTTGGCCTCGCGCGCCTCTTCCGGCGTCCGCGGGCGGCGCTGGGGCAGGCGCACGCCCGCCTTCTCCGCCACCAGGCGCAGCGCCTCGGAGAAATCCACCTTCTCCATCTCCATTACGAACTTGAAGACGTCGCCGCCTGCCCCGCAGCCGAAGCAGTGGTAAATCTGCTTCAGCGGATGCACGGCGAACGACGGGGTCTTTTCGGAATGGAAGGGGCAAAGGCCGAGGAAATTTTGCCCGCTCTTCTTCAGGCGCACGTAGTCGCCCACCAGGCGGACGATGTCCGCCTGCTGCTTCACCCGCTCCGCGGCTGACCCCGGCTCCGCCATCACGCCCCTTTCCGCAAGGCTATCACCATCAGACCGGCGCCGCCGTGGTCGGGGTCGCCTTCTCGCGTGGACTCGACGTGCGGATGGTTCGCTAGGAATTCCGTCAAGGCTTTCTTCAGCGCCCCGGTGCCGATGCCGTGCACGACGCGCGCTTCGGTGTGGCCCGCCAGCACCGCTTCGTCGAGAAACTTGTCTACTTTCTCCAGCGCTTCTTCCACCCGCAGCCCTCGCACCTGGAGTTCTGCGGTCCCGCGACCCTTCGACTCCTTGACTCTGAGACTCTGTGACTCTGCGGCTTTCGGTTTTTCGATTTCTTCCACATCGGCCGTCTTAGCCCGCATGCGCAGGCTGCCGATCTGCACTTCGACTAGATCAGCGTCGAGCCGGGAAAGAATCACCCCGCGGCGCGCAATGCCCCGCAGCTTGACCCGCGCTCCCGGCGCCAGTGCCGCTGCGTCCACCTGCTTGACCCGCGCCACTCGTTCCGGCGCGGCGCCCGTGTTGAGATGGTCGAGAACCGCAGTGTCGAAGGCCTGCTGGGCCTTGGTCGCTGCTTGTCCTAACTGCCGCACGCCCGTTTTCTCCAGGCGAGCCCGGACCTTGGGATCTTTGAGGCTGTCCACCACCGTCTGCATTTCCCGCCGGTATTGCCCCAGCAGGTTTTGTACCTCGCGCTCGAGCTGCGCCAGCCGCTTGCGCTGTTCCTGGAGCCAATCGCGCTCCAGCCGCGCGCGCTCCTGTTGCAAGCGCGTGAGCTCCCCGCGTACTTCCTCTTGCAGTCGCTCCAGCGCCTGCTGCGTCTCGTGGAGCGAGCGGATGAGCGCCGAAGTTTCGGTGGCCTCAGCAGTGAGTTTTCCGCGCGCCGCCTGGACAATTTGCGCATCGAGGCCGAGCCGCGCCGCCATCTCCAGCCCGCTCGAAAGCCCCGGCACGCCCACCCGCAAGCGATAAGTCGGCCGCAGGTTGACTTCATCGAACTCCACCGCGGCGTTGAGCGCCCCCGGCGTGGCTGCCGCATAAGCTTTCAGACGTTCGTGATGCGTCGTGGCCACGGTGAGGGCGTGCCGCCCGCGGAAGTGCTCCAGCAGCGCGATGCCCAGCGCCGCGCCTTCCTCAGGGCTGGTGGCCGCGCCCAACTCGTCGAGCAGCACCAGCGAGCGCTCGCCCGCCACCGCCGCCATCTCGCGCAGGTTCAGGATGTGCGCTGAAAAGGTGGAGAGGTTTTCAACCAGCGACTGCTCGTCGCCGATATCAGCCAGGATCTGCTCGAAGAGCGGCAGCCGCGCTTCCTCAGCGGGCACCGGAATTCCGGCCTGCGCCGCCAGCGCCGCCAGGCCCAGGGTTTTGAGCGCCGCCGTCTTGCCACCGGCGTTCGGCCCGCTGATGACCAGCAGGCGGTGCTCGGCGTCCAGTTCCAGGCTGATGGGCACGACGCCGTCTGCGCTGGCGTGGGCGCGGGCCTGCAGCGCTGCCTCCAGCATCGGGTGGCGCACGGCGACCAGCCGCAACGAATGATCAGTCTCCAGTCGGGGCAGGGTGCAGCGGAAGTCGCGCGCGTAGCGGGCGCGAGCGAAAAGCAAATCCAGCGTGCCGATAACTTCGGCGGCGCGCTCGAGTTCCGCCCGCCGACGCGCCAGTTGCTCGGTAAGCGCCCGCAGGATGCGGCGAATCTCGGCCGCTTCTTCTTCGCGCAGGCGGACGAGTTCGTTATTAAGCGCGATGGTTTCCAGCGGCTCGAGGAAAAGCGTGTGGCCCGTTCCGCTCTGGGCGTGGACGACGCCGTCGGGGCGCGTGCGCGCGTCGGCCCGGATGGGCAGCACCAGGCGCCCGCCGCGCAGCGTGACGTACTCATCCTGCAAGGCGGCTCGCGCCGCGGCTTCCCCCAGGATGCGCTTCAAAGCGCGGTGCAGTTTCAGCTCGGTCTTGTGGATGGCGGCGCGGATTTCGGCCAGCTCAGGCGACGCGTTGGAATCAATCTCGCCGCCGGGCAGGATGCGCCGGCGGATGTTGTGCTCGAGCGCGGAGAAATCCCCGAGCTCGGCGGCCAGCTCGCGCAACTGCGGCAGGAGCGAGCGGTAGCGCGGCGCGCCCACGAGTTGACGCGTGGAGGTCGAAGCCGCGAGCAGCGTGGCCAGATCGAGCAGCTCTTCCGGCGCCAGCACTACTTGGCTGACTCCCAGCTTGGCCACCAGCGGCGCCGGGTCAACGAGCCCGGCAAAGCCCGGCGCTTCGCCTTGCTCGGCGAGCGTGCACGCTTCGGCCACCCGCGCCAGCTCGCGCTCGACCCACGAGCGGTCGGTCGAAGGCTGGAGCTGCTCGAGTGCCCGCTCGCCGGGCGCCGAAGTCAGCCGCGCCCGCAGCAGCTCCTTCAGTTGAGGAAATTCCAGCCGCTCAAGTGTCCGGGGAGTCATTCAGGTCCTGCGCCTGCCTGCCCGCCGCTGGCGGGCCTGCCGCGGGCAGGAAAAACCCATCCTAGGCGCGGCTCTGCTGCCTGTCAATCAGCCCGTGCCTAGCGGCGGAGTTGTTCGCGGAGCAGGGCTGCCGCTTCTTCCGGTGTCGCCGCGCGCAGGATGGGGTTCGAGCGCAGCTCAGCCGCAGGGATGGCGTTGACCACCGGCTGCCAGTAGTCGCCCAGAATCACCACCCCCTTCTCGCGCAGGAAGCCTTTGTTGATCCACTCCCATACCACTGCCAGCTCCACCAGCGTCCCCGTGCCGCCCGGCAGCACCACGTAGCCTGCCCCCAGCTCAATCAGCTTGAACAGCCGCTCCTGCCAGGTTTCGACCCGGATTTCTTCTTCCACCCAGGGGTTGGCCGGGGAGCGGACCACGGCAGCAGTCACCCCGATGACGCGCCCGCCGGCTTCCCGCGCCCCCCGCGAAACCCCTTCCATCGTCCCGCCGTAGCCGCCCGTGGCCACAACAAAGCCCGCTCGCGCCAGGGCTCCGCCCAGTTGCCGCGCCGTCTCGTAGTCGGCTGAGCCGGGCGCCGGCCGGCTGCTGCCAAAGACGGTGATGACCAGCGCGGGCTTTTCCATCGGGGTGTTTTAGACTATTCTCTCTTTTTCGGGAACATTTTTCCCTCTCATTCGTCTATTAGGATGTACTCGAATGTCCCTTTCCCAAAGGAGCCAACGATGAAAGCCTGTTTGCGCCTTGCTGTCCTTCTGCTGGTGGCCGCCACACTGCTCGTCGCCCAGAGCGGCGAAATTGTCCCCGGGGACAATCTGGTGGTCGAGGGCGTCCCCAAGATTCCCACGACCGTGGCAGAAGCCGTCGGCCGCTACACCGAATTCCGCTCCGCCTCGCTTCAAAGCTGGCATCCGACCAAGCGCGAGATGCTTATCAGTACGCGCTTCGGCGACACCGCCCAGATACACCGCGTGAAGTTCCCCGGCGGCGACCGCAGCCAGCTCACCTTCTTCCCCGACCGTGTGGCCGGCGCCTCCTATCAGCCGACCCAGGGGAACTACTTCGTGTTCAGCAAAGACGTCGGCGGCGGCGAGTGGTTCCAGGGCTATCGCTTCGACCTCGCCACCGGCCAGATTACTTTGCTGACCGACGGCGGCCGCTCCCAGAACGGCGGCCCCCGCTGGTCAACCAAAGGCGATCGCATCGCTTACAGCTCCACCCGCCGCAACGGCAAGGACCGCGACATCTGGATGATGGACCCGCTCGACCCCAAGACCGACCGGCTCCTGCTGCAAGTGGAAGGCGGCGGCTGGGGCGCGCAAGACTGGTCGCCGGATGACAAACAACTCCTCATCACCGAATACATTTCCGTCAACGAAAGCTACCTCTGGCTGGTGGACGTGGCGACGGGCGAGAAGACCTTGCTCACTCCCAAGGGCGGCCCGGTGAAAATTTCCTACAGCGGCGCCGAGTTCAGCAATGACGGCAAGGGGCTCTACGGCACCACCGACAAGGACTCCGAGTTCCAGCGCCTCACCTACATTGACCTGGCCGCCAAGCAGCACACCTTCCTCACCAGCCACATCAACTGGGACGTGGACGAGTTCGACCTCTCGCCCGACGGCAAGACCCTCGCCCTCGTCACCAACGAAGACGGCGCCGGCGTGCTCCACCTGCTCGATACCGCTACTCGCAAGGAAAAACCCGCCCCCAAGCTCCCTCTGGGGCAGGTGTTCGGGATTGACTGGCACGAAAACGGGCGCGACCTCGGCTTCAACCTGGTCTCCAACCATTCCACCTCCGACGTCTACTCGCTCGATACCACGACCGGCAAGGTCGAACGCTGGACCCAGAGCGAGACCGGCGGCCTCAACACCGAGAACTTCTCCGAGGCCGAGCTGGTCCGCTGGAAGACCTTCGACGGCAAGATGATTTCCGGCTTTCTCTATCGGCCCGCGGCGCGCTTCACCGGCAAGCGCCCGGTGATCATCAACATCCACGGCGGCCCCGAGGGGCAGTTCCGCCCCGGCTTCCTCGGCCGCAGCAACTACTACTTGAATGAGCTGGGTGTGGCCATCCTCTTTCCCAACGTGCGCGGCTCCTCGGGCTACGGCAAAACCTTCCTCACCCTCGACAACGGCTTCCTGCGCGAGGATTCCTACAAAGACATCGGCGCGCTCTTCGACTGGATCAAAGCCCAGCCCGGCCTCGACCCCGACCGCGTCCTGGTCACCGGTGGCAGCTACGGCGGCTTCATGACCCTGGCTGTGGCCACCAATTACAACGACCGCATCCGCTGCGCTGTGGACGTTGTCGGCCCCTCGAACTTCGTCACCTTCCTCGAAAACACCGAGTCTTACCGCCGCGACCTGCGCCGCGCTGAGTACGGCGACGAACGCGACCCCAAGATGCGCGAGTTCCTGAATCGCATCGCCCCCGCCAACAAAGCCCAGAACATCACCAAGCCGCTCTTTGTCATTCAGGGGATGAACGACCCGCGCGTCCCTCGCACCGAGTCCGAGCAGATGGCCGCCACCGTGCGCAAGAACCAGACGCCGGTCTGGTACCTGATGGCCAAGGACGAAGGCCACGGCTTCGCCAAAAAGAAGAATCAGGACTTCCAGTTCTACGCCACCGTGCTCTTCATTCAGGAGCACCTGCTGAAGTAACGCGCC
>CAYTXK010000031.1:2974-6892 GCA_964441645.1 uncultured Acidobacteriota bacterium | reverse complement strand
AGGGCACGGCTTTTCGGAGCGAAGCGGAGACCCCGAGCAGAGTCGAGGGGAGCCGTGCCAAAAAGCGCACAAAAAAGTGGGGCTTTAGCCCCTGAGGCGATCCGACGGTAGGACAGACATTCTTGTCTGTCTCAGCGGCTCCGCCGCTGGGTTCTTGGGTTTCTTTCAGCAGGCCAGCTTGCGCGCCAAATCCTTAGCGAAGTAGGTGAGAACAATCTGTGCCCCGGCGCGCTGGATGGCGGTGACGGTTTCGAGCATGGCGCGCTCCCGGTCAAGCCAGCCCATCTGCGCCGCTGCCTGAATCATGGCGTACTCGCCGCTCACCTGATAGGCCGCCACCGGAACGTTGAAGCGCTCCCGCACCCGCCGGATGACGTCGAGATAGGGCAGCGCCGGCTTGATCATGATGATGTCGGCGCCTTCTTCAAGATCGAGTTCCACCTCGCGCAGCGCCTCGGCCGCGTTCACCGGGTCCATCTGATGGCTGCGGCGGTCGCCGAACTGCGGCGTGGACTGCGCCGCCTCGCGAAAGGGCCCGTAGAATGCCGACGCATACTTGGCTGCATAGCTCAAAATGGGAATGTGCGCGTAGCCGTTGACGTCGAGCGCCTCCCGGATGGCCCCCACGCGACCGTCCATCATGTCGGAGGGCGCCACCATATCGGCCCCGGCGCGCGCCTGGCTCAGCGCCGTCTTGGCCAGCAGCTCCAGCGTGGGGTCGTTGGCGATTTCGCCCTCTTCCACCTTGCCGCAGTGCCCGTGGCTCGTGTACTCACACAGGCAAACGTCGGTGATGACCAGTAATCCCGGCACTTCCTGCTTGAGGGCGCGCGCCGCGCTCTGGATGACGCCGTCCTCGGCATAAGCTCCCGAGGCCAGCTCATCTTTCGCCTCCGGGATGCCGAAGAGAATGACGCCGGGAATGCCCAGCCGCTTCACCTCCTGGCCTTCCTTCACCAGCTCGTCCACCGAGAGGTTGAACACCGCGGGCATCGAGGAGATTTCTTTACGGATGCCTTCGCCCGGAACCACAAACAGCGGGTAGATCAGGCTCTCGACGCTCAGCCGCGTCTCGCCCACCAGCCGCCGCAGCGCCTCCGTGCGCCGCAGCCGCCGCAGCCGTGTCTCAGGAAACCCCATCGCCTTCCTCTTGCCGTAACACAGGCAACTGTGGATTATAACTGACGCTACCCCTAGAATCATCGGCATGAAATCCCGTTGGCGGCGAGTCGTCTGGGAAAGATTTAGGAAATCGTGGCGGCGATTGCTCCTTTGGTGGCTACTGGCCTCATCTTGGTTCTTAATTTTTGCACCGGCGATTGGAATTGTCTGGTACGCGGTGGGCACCCCATCTGCGTTCGACCACGTGATTAGTGCCCTCAAGGGAGGCTCCCTATCGTCACCAAACACCGTGGCCGCTGCGGTTGAGACCACTGTTAGGTATGGTCAATTGCGGTCCGCACTGCGCATAGGTGGCCACGAGGAGTACCACGAGGGAAGCTCTTTGCGGGCAATCACCATCGGGCTGAACGCCGATTTGCCGGCGAGCTACAGCCGCCAATACAAAGTGAGCAGCGGAGAATACCGCGGAACGTACGAGGCCACCTATCTTGCTCGCTTCGCTGGCTCTCGCGCTGTTCGGTCAATGGTTATCGTTAGAAACGTCCCGCACGACGGCTCCGAAACCATTGAGGTTCATGTTCTCTCGCTGAATTGGTTGATTCAGCTTGCCCTGCAGTGCCTTGTCGGCGGTGCGCTGGCGGCCGTTTTCTTAGAGGCCTATCGAACTTACCGCAATAGGGCCAGAGCAGAGACTACTTCGCCGTCAGTCCTCGCTGGGGGAGCTTGAGCGGCGACCTGTGCAGGGGAACCGCACTCCTCATTTCCGGTAGAGCGCGGCAACGGTGAGGCCCTCGGCCAGCCGCACCGCCAGTTCGTAGCTGATTTGTTTGGCGACAATGTCCCCCGACCACGGCTGCACCGCGTAATAGGTCAGAAAAAAGGCGACCGAGGTTATGAGCCAAACCGCGGCGCCGAACCGGAGACCCTGCCCGGCCCAGGGCTTGTCCTCCACGCCCTGGGCGTAAATCCACACGAACCCCAGGGAGTAGAAGACAAAGTTCAACAGCATGAAGGGGAAGTGAGCGTTGGCGTCCTCCTCGGTGCGCAGCAGGTTCGGGAACTGCGCGTAGTCGCCTTGCAACAGCCAGCCGTGAACCACAAAGCCTCCCACGTTGCTGACCACCAGCACCGCGACAAACGCCACCACGAATTTTTTCCAGTTCATCTCCCCTCCTCGGAGAATCTTAGTTGGGTTTCGCCGGTAATTGCGCCACCCGGAACGTCCCTCCCGGCCAGTCCACCGGCCCCACGGTAAAACGATATCGCAGGTTGCCCAGCACCGCATCCCAAGCGTGGTCGAAGTAAGCGTAGGCCTTGTCCCACTCCTCGCCCACACCCCAGCCGGTGTGGGTCATCACCACGCGAACCTGATTCGGCGCCAGTTCTTCAAAGCGGAGGAACACCAGTGTGTGCACGTCGCGCAGGGTTGGAATCGAAGGCGGTTGGTTCCATTCAAAGGCGAGCAGCTTCATGGGCACTACGGTGTGCACGTCTCGCTCCCCCGCAGGCCTTCCGGCAGGCCTAGGTTGAAGTAGATTTCGTAGGGGCCGCCGGGAGTGGCCTCGATGTGCGCCCGGGGGCCGAAGAATGTCTCGACCCCTTCTGTGGTGGTCCATGCCTTCCAGACCTCCGCCAACGGAGCCTCCAACACCACTTCTTTGCTCAGTACTCGCTGGCCTCCCTCCCCGGGCACGGCGGGCTGGGCGCTGGCGGCTGCTTCGCGGGTAAAGGAGTTTTCGTTGGTCGCCGGTTCCCAGCCGTTGGCTGTCTTTCTTTGAGCTCGGGAGGTGTAATGGTCGCCCGCCAAACGCAGGTCCTCGCGGAACTCGGTCGGACCGCCAGCTTCGTATTCGGTCCACGCGAGGTGCAGCGTGTCCCCTTCGGGCGTGACGCTGCCCTCATTCACGCCGCCGTTGAGAGAAACCTCGCGGAAAACAATCTTCTGCTGGCTTGGATGCCAATAGTAGAGCCCCTCGTAGAAAAGGTTTTCTCGGCCCTCGACCACGCCGTAGGCGCGGAAATGAACCGTTTTGCGCTGGTTGCCCCACTCCCAAACATTGAGGGCCTCGATCGTCCCCCCGTTCACCAGCTTAATCTGGCCACGCCAGCGGCCCACCAGTGGCGCGAGCGGGGCCAAAGGGTCGGCCGGGGCAGCCCCGATAGCGGCGGGAGCAGCGTCGCGCAGGCGCTGCCAGGTGACCTCGATTGTTCTCTCTTCCCCTTTGTCGTTAATGATCAGCGAGCGGGCAATATGAGTGTCGGGACCCACACGGATATAGCGGGCCGTCTTGGGACGCGTGTGCACCGCGTTTTCGAAAACGGCCCCGGCATCGTCGTAACTCACCAGCTTGAGAACAAGGGCGTCCTCCTTTTCCATCGGCGCGAGAGCGGGATCGAAATGGCGAACGCGCATCTCAATCCCTTCTTCGGTCTGCCGTAAAGCGAGGAATTCGAGCATCACGGTCCGGTCGCCTTCGACCAGGCGGAACATGCCCATGATCCCGTCGGCGCTGGGGGCGGAGTAGATGATTTCCGTTGTGGCCATACCGAGCTTGCCCTGCCAGCGGCCTTCCAGCCAGGCAAAATCAGCTACCGTTGCCTTCTCCCCGGTCTGTGCCCTGAGCGGCAAGAGCGAAATCACTCCTAGTACGACGAGAAGAGCCAAAGCACTTTGATTGCTCCATGACTTCATTGTTCTCCCCCTTATGGATTGCTTTCGGACCTAGCGTTTCGGCCCGCCGGATTGGCTCCCTGCGCCAACAGCAGATTGAAATATTCGCGCAATTGCGCCACCGA
>CAYTXK010000031.1:778-2933 GCA_964441645.1 uncultured Acidobacteriota bacterium | reverse complement strand
CCATGGGCTCGCGCTTGCATCACCGCCCCTTCCATCACCGTCAGAACAAACTGGGCCAGCTTCCCGCGGTCCAGGCTCGCCGGCAACCGCTCGCCCGCCTCCTCAAGGCATTTCTCAATCCACCCGCACCAGCCGGAGAAATTCTCTGCCACTTTTTTCCGCGCTTCGGGAATATGGTCGCCGACTTCAATCGCCAGGTTGCCGATGGGGCAGCCTCCTGTGAAAACGGTGTAGAGAAGTCCTTCGCGATACCCTTGCAGAATGGCGAAAATCCGCTCGATGGCCTCCGATTCCCGCTTGAACCCCGGCTCGATGACCGCCGGCCACAGCATTTCCTTGTACCGGTCAAGCACCGCCAGCAGGAGCTCTTCCTTCCCCGCAAAGTAGTAGTACAGGCTTCCGCTGTTAACTTCAGCTTTTTCAAGTATTTCCGCTACGCTCGTCGCCTCATAGCCCTGCACATAGAAGAGTTCCGTAGCGGCTTCGATCAGCCTGTCCCTCGTCGCGAGTTTCGCAGCCGTTGCCATTGGTTGACTATTCAATTAAATGGACATTACGTCGCCTTTGTTGGCGTTGTCAAGTAAATTTCTCGCCTCACTCCGCAGTATTTTTTCTGATCGTACCGAATACGGGAAAGAACGAGAGAGACCGATGAAAGTTGACCCGAAGCACTCGCTCTGCTACACTCCGCCCGTCCGCGCCGCAGCGCCGACGAGAGACACACTATGACTTGTCCGCGCTGCGGTATTTTTGCGTCAGCCGAACGTTCGGCCTGTCCCGCCTGCCAGTGGCGGCTCTCGCAGCCTTTTCGCGGCGAAGCTGTCTCGTCGAGCGGACCGCTCGGCAACGGCTCCTCTTCGTCAGCCAGCTCTCTGCAGACGGCCGCTGATGCTTTTGCGCTCACGTCGCCGGTTTATTTCGAGCACTCGCCGCGACATCAACACCCGCAGCGGCGCGGCCTGCGGCGACGCGCGTTGGGGCGGCGGCACCGCCCGCCCGTCAACGGCAATGCGGTGGCCGTGCTACCCGAGGAAGCGAAGTGGGAAGCTCCGTCGCGGCTCGAGCTGATCGAAATGCCGCTCGTGCAGACCACGTTTGATTTCAGGGCTGACTCCGAGGCCGAGCAGCTGCCGTCGCTTGCCTGCATCGCTTCCATCGAGCGGCGTCTCGAGGCCGGCCTCCGCGACACCGGTCTCATCCTCGGCGCGGCTCTATTATTTTTCGCCCTCTTCGCACTCCTGGGTGGCCAACTGAGCGCGGGCCGGCGCGACCTACTGATGTATCTCGTAGTGACTTATTCATTGGCCATCGTCTATTTCGGCTTGTTTACTCTTTTCGCCGGCCGCACCGTGGGGATGCGCGCCTGCGGCCTTGTCCCGCTCACCTTTGAAGGCCATCCGCTCTCGCGCCAGCACAAACTCTGGCGAGCTTTCGGCTACGGGGTTTCGACGGGCGCGCTGCTGCTGGGTTTTTTCTGGGCGACGGCCGACGACCGCCACCTTGCCTGGCACGACCACATCTCCCGCACCTACCTCGCCGACGGCCCGCCGCTTTGATTTTCTGCCCGCCTAGGCTATCCTAGCCCTCCGTTTTTCCTGCACGGTGCCATCGAGCCGGGAGGCTCCTATGAAAACCAGCAAGGGCCTTCGTTACCAGTGGACAAACCTGCGCGCCGAAGTCGTCGGCAGCGGCCAGGGCCTGACTCCGGCCGACCTCGACTCGCACCGCCAGGCGGCGCGCGCCGCCGTGGAGAAATTCACCGCCCGCGTCGACAAGGGCGAGTTCGGCTTCGCCGGCCTGCCCTTTGACAAAAGACCCGTGGCGCAGATCGAGCGCTACGCCCGCGCCTGCCGCAGCCGCTATCGTTCCGTGCTCTTGCTGGGCATCGGCGGCTCGGCGCTAGGTCCCTTCGCTCTTGACGCCGCCGTTAACGGCCCCCGCCCCTTCCGCCGCAAGAAAGTCCCCGCTGAGCTCTGGGTGCTCGACAATGTTGACCCGCTCATCCTCGGCCGCACGCTCGAACAGCTCGACCCGCGCCGAACCTTAGTGCTGGTGGTAACCAAGTCCGGCTCCACCGCCGAAACTATGGCGCAGTTCCTGATTGTCTACGACTGGCTGCGCAAAAAAGTTGGGGCGAAGAAAGCCGCTCGCCAGG
>CAYTXK010000031.1:0-768 GCA_964441645.1 uncultured Acidobacteriota bacterium | reverse complement strand
ACCTGCTCGATCTCGCGCGCCGCGAGGGCTTCGAGCTTTTTGCTGTCCCGCCCAACGTGGGCGGGCGCTTCTCCGTACTGGCGCCGGTGGGCCTGCTGCCCGCGGCGCTCGTGGGAGTGAATATCAAGAAGCTGCTCGCCGGGGCCGGCTCGATGATCCCCGCCTGCCGCCAGCCCGCGCTCGAAGCCAACCCCGCGCTCCAACTGGCTCTGCATCAATACCTGCTCGACACCCGCTACCGCAAGACCGTGCAGGCCATCTACTGCTACTCGAACGCGCTCTGGCCGCTCGCCTTCTGGTACAAGCAACTCTGGGCCGAGAGCCTGGGCAAGCAGTTCGACCGCCGGAAACGCGAAGTCTCGGTGGGGCAGACAGTGGTCGCGGCGCTGGGCGTCACCGACCAGCACTCGCAGTCGCAGCTCTATATGGAAGGCTCGCGCGACAAAGTCATCGTCTTCTGGGAAGTCGAGCGCGACGCTTACCGCCTCCGCATCCCGCCGCTTTTTCCCCAGCACTCCTCCACCGACTATCTCGGCGGGCATACGCTCAACGAACTCTTCCACGCCGAAAAATTCGCCACCGAGCTCGCCTTCACCGAAGCCGGCCGCCCCAACGCCACCCTGGTCTTCCCCCGCGCCGATGAGTATTCCATCGGGCAATTCATGATGCTGGCCGAATTCGCCACCGCCTACGCCGGCGAGTTCTACGATGTCAACGCCTTCGACCAGCCCGGCGTCGAGCTGGGCAAGAAGATGACCTACGGACTGA
>CAYTXK010000030.1:0-15354 GCA_964441645.1 uncultured Acidobacteriota bacterium | reverse complement strand
CTAGATACGCGACGGGGATAGCCAGCAGCAGGAGGACCGCAGGCATGTTGGCGTAGTAGTCGAACAGGCTGTGAAGGCCCAGGGAGACGAGTCCGATGAGGGCCGCCCAGCCCCAGCGGCGCCGCCGAAAGAGATTCTGCGCCGGTGCGCTTGCCAACCAGCCGCGGTCCCGCAAGGTTTGCTCGTTCACGTAGGGACGCGCCGCTTCGATGAAGTCGGCGCTGTACCAGAGGCGGAAGGGCGCGCCGAAGCCGCGCTTGGTTCCTTCCAGCACTTCCCGCGGCACGAGTCCACGCAGAGCGCGCCGCAGCAGGTACTTGCGCCCGAAGCCGCGAATCTTCAGGCCATCGGGGAGCGAATTAACAAACTCGACCAAGCGGTGATCGAGGTAAGGCACGCGCGCCTCCAGTCCCCAGGCCATCGTCATCCGATCGACGCGGTGGAGCTGGTAGTCGGGCAGCTCGTAGCGCTGCTCGAAGTTCAGGATGGTGCTGAGCGGCGTGCGGGCTGGCGTATCCAGCGTAGCCTGCAAAGGATCGCGAGCCGCAGAATCACCGGACTGGCCATTACCGCCTCGGTGGCTTTCGAGGGAGTGCAGCCCCACCCGGTAGAGGCCCCGTTGCACGGCGCCCGGCAAGAAGCGCAGCGCCGGCGCGAACGGCAGCAGACGCCGGTAGCCGGCGAAGAGCTCGTCGGCGCCCTCGCCGATGAGCACGGCCTTCACCTTGCGCTTGGCAAACTCGGCCAGGTAGAAAAGCGGTAGAAAGGAAATCGGCGTCGGTTCTTCCAAATGCCAGAGGAGGCGCGGCAGATCGGCGACAAAGCGCGCCGGCTCGAGTTCGAACTCGTGGTGCTCGGTTCCGAAACGCTCGGCCAGTCGGCGGGCGAGGGGCCGCTCATCGTCGGCGCCGGCGAATCCCACCGTAAAGGTTTTCGGCCGCTGGTCCAGCAGGCGCGCCATCTGGGCGGTCACGCCGGCCGAATCAAGCCCGCCGGAAAGCAGCGCTCCCACGGGCACGTCGCTCACCAGATGGCTGCGGACAGCTTCTTCGAAATGGCGGCGGAATTCGGCGATAGCGTCGCTTTCGCTGAGGCGCCGCGTGCCTTCGACTCGAGCCTGCCAGTAGGGCTCGATGTGCAGCCGGCCGCCCTCCGCGCTCAGCCAGCAGCCGGGTGGAAGGCGTTTCACTCCTTCAATCAAAGTGTCGGTGCCCGGCAGGTAGAGGTAGGTCAGCAGCCGGTCGACTGCGGCGCGGTTCAGACGGCGGGGAAAATCCGGGTTGAGCAGGATGGCCTTGGCTTCCGAAGCGAAGAAAAGCTGCTCGCCTTGCTGGCTGTAGTAGAGCGGCTTGATGCCCAGGCGGTCGCGGGCCAGCAGCAGGCGCCGGCGGCGGGCGTCCCAGAGAGCGAAAGCGAACATGCCGTGCAGCCGGGCCAGCAGGGCTTCGCCTTCCTCTTCGTAGAGATGCACGATGGTTTCCACGTCGCCCTGCGTCGAAAAGCGATGCCCGCGCTTCTCGAGGCCGGCGCGCAGCTCGCGGTAGTTGTAGATTTCGCCGTTGAGAACGACTTGCAAGGAGCCGTCTTCGTTGGCGATGGGCTGGTCGCCGGTGGTGAGGTCAATGATGCTCAGGCGGCGAAAGCCGAGGCTGGCTTCCGGGCTGGAGAAATAGCCGCTGGCGTCCGGGCCGCGGTGTTCGAGCACCGCGGTCATGCGCTCGAGCAGGGCGCGATTTTCCGGCCCCACAAACCCGCAGATGCCGCACATGCCGCTCAGTTTCTCATACTTGCAAACGAGCCGACAATTGGGTAGTGGGTCAGTTTCCGGTAAGCCCGTTAGTCGTCCAAGTGGATTGAAGTTCGACGAAGGGTCTTCACGCCATTCCTTGAGTGAGGTTCATTCCATGTCTGTACAGAAAGGGAATCGAAAATACCTCCTCGCCCCCCTTTCCGCTCTTTGAGAAGAATCCAATAGCCAAGAGGTCTTCGGCCGTGGCTTTCCAACCCGAACCAAGAAGATTCTGTAGCGTACTTGCCCTGTAGTCGGTCTTGCCGCCCAAGAACTTCTCGATGTCATTCCAAAGGTGTGGGAATTCGGCTTCAAGATAGGTCTGGCGTTTGCGTTTAGACAGTTCCTCAAATCCGTACTGAATTGCTGCGGCACCAATGACCCAATCCGATGTGCCTTCTAGGTCGGCCGCATAAATGTCCTGCTGTTTTTGCTTCGCGCGAATTAATAGATCGAGGACATCGCGCGGAGTTACGACTCCACGCCCGTCAGCACAACGATTGCTGATCCATCGAATTGTAGGGCTCTGCTTGGGCCCCCTGAAAACAGTGGAAGGAAATATTTTGTAGAAACACTGAGTACGATAGGACGCACTTGCGTCTAGCTGGGTGCGATTTATCTCGAGGTAGGTTGTGAGCATATCGTTCGCAAAGAATCTCTTTACAACCATTGCAAGAATCTGATCTTGTGTCCAACGAAGGGTGTCTGCCTGCCGCACCGTCACGTGAGTGAGGGCAGTGAAGCCGTTCTCGGTCCTAACTACCTGCTCCAGCATGTCGTCGCGTAGGAACACCTTGACTCTAATGCTGGCAGAAGCGAAATAGCGCATAGCGCGGAGGAGTGCGCGCAACGCCGTCCTTTCGACGCCCGACCGGCGCGGAAATATCTCATCAAGCCGGTCCACCATAAGCCAAAGCGACAACTGACTTACTTTTAGGACTGTCTCTAAGCTCTCCTTGATCTCGTTTACATACCTCGGGAGCGAGTGGTCGGATGTTTCTTCGGTTTCCTCCAAACGGCCCGCCGTCTTCGATCCGAACAAGTCAACTTCCCATTCGCCACTATCATCCGGAGGCCGATACTTGACCCTTGGGCGCCAAGACGTGAGGACGTGCAACGACCATTCAAGAATGTCTTTAAGCGATCTCTTGGCTTGAATGTCGGGAATTTTCGCATTAGCGCAGGCCCTCCGAAACTTTTCTATCTCTGCCCCCGCATTATTCAGAAACTCGTGGTACCGCGGGCCCTTTATGAAGTGCTCATTTGCAAGGGACACGAGATAGACGCTCCAGAAACTAACAAATTCCTCCTCCGAGAGTTCCGAGAATCGATCCGTGAAGGCGTGGAATACAGGGTCGCCGGGTGCCTGGATGCCGTGAGCGACAACGACCTTTCTCTGGGTCAAAAGTAAATCGGGCAGAAAGTCGACGAAGATTCGAAAGAGCGCGCTCTTGCCAGAACCTTTTGTTCCAGGAATGAGATCAACACGGTCATTCAGGAGATCGGCGAACGCGGAGGTTTCGATTCTCGCGGCTTCGAGAAGTGTATCTGATTCCGCAACGGAAGATCCCAGGTCAAGTGCCCGAAGCAGTTCTGATAACTCCTTGTTTTGATGAGTCATCAGTGGGTGTCTCCTCCTGCATACGCCAGATTCTTGCCATGTCGAACGGCTCGGGCGCTCAGGCTATCACTACTAGACGCCCGCTCAATCAGCCAGTCAAGGGCACAGGGCCTCTCCGAAATATTTCCTCCTTGACTGCCAACGCCCGTGTAGTCGGCTTATCGGAAACTGACCCAGTACCGACAATTGCCGCCCCTAGCTCGAGTGGCGAATGGCGTACCGCGCCAGGAAGAGCAATCCGCCCAGCGACCACACCAGAGCGCGCAGGCGTTGCACCAGCGCCAGGCCCACGCCGCGCGCCACGCCGAACTCCAGCAACTTGAAAACCACTGCCTGCCCGCCTTCGTCCGTCCCCAGCCGCCCCGGCACGAAGAAAAACATCAGGCTGATGAGCTTGCCGAGCGCCTCCAGGATGAGCACATCCACCCAGCCCAGCCAGAGTCCCATACCGCCCAGAATGACGAAGATTTCCAGCATGGCGAAGACTTGTGCCACCAGGTCCCAGACGAGGATGAGGCGGAAGCGGGTGGTGTGCTGGGAGTAGAAATCGAGAAAGCTCTCCTCCGCGCCTTCCAGGCGCTCGCGACGGCGCGCCACCCAGCCGCGCAGGGGGGTGCGGCTGAGGAGGTCGAGCAGCCGTCGGAGGAAGCGCACCCGGCGGCGCAGCAGCCAGCGTCCCCCCAGCCAGCTCAGGATTAACAGCGCCGCCACCAGCCAGCCGACCTGCTCCGTCTTTTCGTTTAGCGTGACGCGAAGCAGTGCCGGAATCAGCCCCGCCACAATCACAAAACCCGAGGTGAGGGCGTAGGCCCCTGCCTCCAGCACCGCGCCCGCCAGACCCACTGCCAGCGGAACTTCGCGGCGCATCAGCGCCGCTTTGGCCGGCTCCCCCAGCAACGGGCCGAGGAAGGTTAGGTAGTTGAGGGTGTCGCCCGCCATGCGCACCTGAAACATTTCCACGAAGGAGGGCAGCTCGCGCTCGGGCGCGAAGGCATAGCGCCAGGCCAGGGTGCGGGCGATGTAGCGGCCGGCAGAAACCAGCAGCACCAACAGAAACAACCAGCCGATGTTCCGGAACTCCGCCAGCAGCGTTCCCCAGCCGACGCGGTCGAGCAGCACGACAAACAACGCCACGCCCAGAGCCAGAAAAAGCCATTCAATTCGGCGCATCGGTTTGCTCAGGTGTCAATCAGCCGGCAGAAAAGAGAGTCAGCTTAGACTGAATTTCCGCGAGGGGGAACGGAAATCTTTTTCGCGCGGTTTCAGTCAGGGCCGCTGGCCACGGGGGCCGGCGGCTGGACGGGCCGGGCAAGCTCCAGGGCGGGAACGGGCAGGGCCTGGCCGGCAAAGGGAAGGAAGGGTCGTTCGCGCACCGCGCCCGCTTGCAGGATGACGCGGCCGCTGGCATCGAGCATGCGCAGAAGTTGCGCGAGGGTAGGCGCGATGTCGAGCGTGGTCGTGGGTTCTTGCCCAACACCCCCGGCCGGCAAATGGAAGTCGCGGCCGCCCCAGAGCAGGAAGCTAGTGCGGGTCACCGGCGGGGTCAGGCCGCCGTGGCTCCCGCCCGAAGTGTGGCTCTTGGAAGAAAAATTCCAGAGGTAACTGCTCCACAGCAGCAGGTCGGGCTGCTGCGAGGAATATTTCCAGGCGACGCCGCGCAGGTACTGTTGTTTCATTTCCTCGGAGGGGAAACCGGTCAAGGTCTGCTGGAAGGCGGGGTTCTCGAGGAACTGTTGGACGTGCAGGCCGGCGATGTCGGCCACGATGAGCGGGGCGATGCTGTAGTGCGTGCGGCTGGTGGCGCGCAGCCACTCGTCCCGGCTGTGGAAGCGTTCCAGCCAGAGGACCGCCGGCTCGCGGCTCGGGCTGCGAAACTCCGCATCGTAGAGCAAACCCAGCGGGTCGAGGTCATTGCGCGGACGAAGCAGGAACTGTCCGTCGTCCGCTTGCTCCAGGCTGCCGATGGGAAGGTAGCGGAGCTGGCCGTCAGGGGTCTCGAGCAGCAAGGCTTGGCCGCCGCGGCCCGGGTTGTGGTGCGCCGTGGAAACAATCCAGACCACCTCACTCAGCTCGCGGCCGGGTTCGAGCCAGCCACGCTCGACCAGCGCCGCCCGCAGCGGTGCTGTGGGCAGGCTCGAAGCCATCAAGTCCACCGGATTGGCCTCCTGGCTCAGGGGCGGGTTGGGCACCTCGAAGTCAGAAAGCAATGAGATGTAGTTCATCGGCACGGGGCGCCCGCGGGCGTCCACGGTGGTTTCGACCCAGTTCAGGTCGGCGTCGAGGCCGATGGTGTAGTGGGTAAGCTGGTAGAGGGAGTTGCGCGGGCCGAGATATTTCTTGGGGATGAGGTCTTCCACCGCAGGATTGTGCTCGAGCAGCCAGGCGACGGGGTCGCTGGCGCGGCAGAGGTCTTCGAGTTGCCCGAGCGCGTGGAGTTGCTGCGCGTCCCGTCCGGCTTCCTGCTCGAGGCGGGTGGCGATGTCGCGCCAGTAAGTGTCAATCCGTTTTTTGAGCTCCGGCACCCAGGCACGGGCGGCCTGGTGATACGCACGGTAGTTCTCCACTTCCGGCATCAGCCAGGGGCAGGCGTCCTGGAGGGCGCTACGCAGGCGCTCACGCCAGCGGGAACGCTGGTTTTCATCGAGCTTGCGCTGGCGAGCGAGCAGAAGCAGGTGCAGGCGGTTCAGGTCGTTATTGCGCAGATGAACTTCCGCGCGTGCGTTGCCGAAGTTGTCGATGAAGGCGGTAACGTAATTACCCTTGCCACCCGCGTCGGCGGCTTTTCCGTAGGGAGAAAAAGGGCTCTCGTAGACGCGGGGGAAATCAACGCCGGGAATGGGTGCGGTCAGGGCGTGGGCCACATCCTCGACCATCGCGGTGGCGACCGTGTGCCCGCCGAAGTAACGGGTGCGGAAAGCGCGGGTGATGGGGAAGGCCAGGTTGACGGCGCCGGGCTGGTATTCGGCGCCGTGGTCAGAGACCAGCGCGACCAGGGTTTGGTCGCGGCGCTGGCTGCGCTCCACGCCGCGAAAGATGCGCCCGAGGCGGTGGTCGAGACTTACCAGACGATGGACCAGGTTCTCCGGGGTGGGGTCGACGTGCTGCTGGTGGTCCATGGTGAAGAACACCGTGAGGTAGTCGAAGCGCTCCCCGCCGGTGAAGTCGGGCTCGAGGATTTTTTCGGCCAGGTGGTCGGCCAGGAATTCTTGGCTGAACTCGGGATAATCCATGCCTTCGACGCGGCGTTTCAAGTGGCCGCGGAGAATCTCCCAGGGGTTCTTCTTGCCGTCGGTGAAGTAGGTTTGCGCCCAGCCGACCAGGTAGTCGCGGGGCGGGAGGCGATAGTAAATCTGGGGGGTCTCGTAGCGGCGCAGGGGATTGAAGGCATCGGAGAGCAGGCTGACGCCGACCTGGTCGAGCTCCCACAGGGCGCTGGTTTTGCGGCTGTGGCGGGCGATGACCTCGAGGGTGTCGCGCAGGCCGTCGAGATGCGAGCGCAGATACCCGTTGTTGCGATTGAAGCTCATGTGACGCTTGACGATGCTCGGCTGCCCTGTCTCGATGACCGCCCAGGCAATGGTGGAGAGCGTGCTGGTGGCCGAGAACATATTGTCGGCCCGCGCGCCTTGCTCGTAAAAGTAGCGCCGGAAGTTGGGTAGCAGGTCGGCCTGGCCGGTTTCCAGCCTGTAGAGCTGGATGGCGCGGCGGAAGCCCTCGGGATCGGGCAAACGCGCCAGCTTTTCCGGGTTGTCGGGGTCCAGCAAGGCGTCGAGTATCAGGGGGCTGAGGCCGTCAATTTTGATTTGAATCAGCCGCGGGCGCCAGGTGGCTTTCTCGGCGTCCTGCGCGGAAAGCGGCCAAACGGCCAGCAGGCCCAGCAGCAGTGCCAGCCCGCCCACAACCCACGAGCGGCGTGTGCCGCGACTCTGTCCTTGGTTTCCTGAGCCTTTCATCGTGCGTCTACCTCAGCTCGCTGAACGCAGCCGACCTTCGGCTTTGCCCTGCGGCGCGTGTAACAGGGGTGTCAGCCCCTCCACAAGTACCAGCAGGCTGCCTACTCCGACCCATGCCAACGCCCGGGCGCGCCGCACCAACACCAGGGTGACCCCCATCGCCGCGCCGATGTCCAGCGGCCGGAAAATCAGCACCGTCCCGCCTTCGCGAATCCCGATGTTACCCGGGACAAAGAAGGCGAAAAGCGCCAGCAACTTGTTGAAGCCCTCGATGAGCAACGTCCCTACCAGGCTCACCGGAGCGCCTAGAGCGCGCAAAATCAGGTACACCTCAGCCACACCTGCCAGGGCAGCCAGAAAACTCAGGCTGACCAGCAAGACGAAAGTCCGCCTCTGCTGCGCGAAAATCGCTCGGAGGTCGTGGCTTAGCGCCTCCAGCAGTGCTTGTATCCGTGCCGCCAGCGCTGACCTTCGCCGTCCTAGCCGCTGGCTGAGCCTCTCAAGCCCGCGCGCTGTCGCCCGGCCGCCGAGTAAAGGCAGCGCCGCCAGCCCTAGGCACAAGAGTGCCGCCAGAGCTGTTCCGCCCCTCACCACTCCGGCCAAGGGAAGCCAAGCTGCCGCCAACAGAAAACTTACCCCCATCAGCAAGAGACTCGCATAGGAGTAAATCAACCGCGAGACCACCAACGCTGACAAACACCGCGCCACAGGGATAGCAGAGGACGTCGCCGCCGCGCGGAACGCCTCGCCTGACCAAGCCAAAGAGAGATTGGAAACAGCCTCACCCGCCACCCACAAGCCCAGCGCTGGCCACAGCGGGAGCTTGCGGGCGTCCTCGCCCAGGCACAGTCGCCAGGACACCGCACGGACGAAATGCACCCCACCGAACAAGGCCACCGTCGCAAGAAAGACCCAGCCCACTTGGTGAACGTTGGTCCACAGCGTCGAGAGACCCACCTGCCTCACCAGCACCACGAGCAGCCACACGCCCAGCACCAGGAAGGCTGTTCGCAGCAGCAGCCAGCTCCCCGGCCAGCGCTTCGACTTTTCGGTCCCGGACTCGCTCATGCCAGTTCTTCGTAGAGCCCAACGTAATCCTCGACGCAGCGCGACAACGTGAATTGGCGCTCCACTTTGGCCCGGTTATAGGCTCCCATCTCCGCCCGCAGCTGCGGCTGGCTGGCCAATTGTTGGATTCGTTCTGCGAAAGCCTCCACGTCGTCGCGCGGGCAAAGATAACCGCCCCGACTCTCCTCCACCAGCTCGGGGAGCGACGAGCCGTTGGTGCATACCACCGGCTTGCCGCAGGCCATCGCTTCGGCGACCGGATAGCCGAATCCCTCGAGGCGCGAGGGGAACACGAAGATGTCGCAGCGCTGGTAGGCAGCGCGGAGCCCTTCCGGCGTCAAGCGCCCCAAAGGGCGCATATTGGGCTCTGGGACGGCCTTGGACTGCGTCCGCAGGCCACTTGTGTATTCGAGGACGAAGCCGGCCCCGAGCCGCCTCATGAGCGGGGCAAGCAAATCGAACCCCTTCCGGGTCGTGGCGTTCCCGGCGAAAAAGAGAAGAAGCTGACCGTGGTCTTGGCGGGCCGGGTCGGCCAAAGGGTGGAAAAACTTCTCGTCGATGCCGTTGTAAATGACGCGGGCGTCGCCTCGGCCGAACTCTTCGGCGATGCTGTTGGCGGAAAATCGGCTCACGGTTACGATTCGGTCGGCCAGATCGAAGGAGCGGGCGATGTTGGCGCGCAGCTTCAATTGGTAGTACAGACGCTGCGCCGGATTTTTGTAGGCCAGGTAGGCGGTGACGAAAACTGAGTGCGCCAGCGTCACCACCAGCCGTCTGCCGGACGTCGCGAACAGCCAGCCGTACTCCGCTTTAGCGTGGACAATGTCGCCCCGCACACGGCCCGGTAGGAAGGGTTTCACTAGAGTGTAGGGGAGGAACTCCATCAGGTGTGGATAAAAGCGCACTTCCGGCGTATAGCCGCGTGACCTTAGTCCGTCCGCCAGGCGCTCAAAATAGACGTCGGCGCCGGAGAAGTTGCGGATCACGGGAAAATAAAGTCTCGGGCGGTGGTTGGCCCTGCCGGTTGCCGAGTTGGTCTTGCTCAGAGTGGCGCCGAGCAGTAGCAGCCCGGCCGTGTTCGTCGTGAGCGCACGCAGGCGGACGGGCGACGCAGGGGCGGTGAGGATCAGAAGGAGCCCGCTCAACAACGTGGCGAAAGAAACTCGGACCCGCCAATCCATGGCGCTATTTCCCTCCTCCCGCTTTGAGGGGAGAAGCCCAGGCGGTCAGCTCGGCGTAGAGCGTTTCCGTCAATTCCAGGCAGAGTGCGCGCGAGTCCGCCACCCAGCTATCGTCATCGGCGGGTGGGCAGCGGCGCAACGCGCCTTGCAAGTGCTCGAGGTCACGGCGCAGCTGCGGCAAGCGGCGGCTCACCTCGGCGCGCAGTCCTGGCTCGGCGTAGGCGGTATGCAAAACTTCGCGCAGGATGGTCAGGTGGGCCTCGAGTTCGCTCGGCAGGGCCGCCTGGGCCTGGCAACCAGTCTTCGCCGCCCGGGCGATCTGTTCGTGGCTGTCTTCGAGGAAATCACGCAGCAGCTCGGCGCGCTTCTTTTCTTTCTGCTTCAGGCTTTCGGCATAACGCTGGCGGGCCTTCTGCTCGACTTCGCCGCGGCGCCGCTCGAATTCCTGGTTCTCGGGCAGCACTTTCTGCCACACCGCCAGTGTAAGGGCGAGCGACGCCCGAAGTTCGTTCACTTCGCTGTCTTCGGGCAGGCGTAGCTGCTGGCGGTAGAGCTTCCCGTAGAGTTCGGCGAGCAGCTTGGCCAGGCGCTCCCGGTGAGCCGGTTCGTTTTCGAGAAAGTAGCGGAGCGGAGCATCGAGCGCGCTCAGCGAGCCGAAATCCCCCAGGGGCTCAGAGAGGAAATCGGCGAGGTGCAACTCCTGGCTCCTCGCCTGGAGGCGTCGCCCCAGCTCGGCACGTTGGGCGGCCGGCTCCAGATCCCGCGCCACCTTCAGCTTCTCGAGCAGCGCTTCGCGAATGCGCTGCACTCGTTGGCAGAGGGCGCGGTCGTCCTGCGCGCGCAGGCTTTCGTACTGCAGGTGCGCCAGCCGCTCTTCGGTCGGCCCCGCCTTCACCAGCGGGTTGAGCACCCGCCGGTCCGCCAGGCGCAGGAGCCGCTCGCGAATCTCCGGCTCGAAATACAGCCCGGCTTCGAGCGCCAGGCGCAACTCCTCTGTTCCTAGGCGAGAGCTCTTATCCACCAGCGGCGTGAAGCCTTTCTTGTTGGCCGCCCAGACCGTCAGCCGATAGGGGATGCGTTCGGGATCCAGGGCGCCGGTGGTGATGGTCAGCCACTCCTTCGCCAGCAGCATCATCTGGTGCGTGCTTTCCCGGTTACCGGGGTTTGAGGGAGCGAAGAAATCCACCGCAATGATGGGGCGCAGGTTCAGGTTGGTTTGATAGGTATAAATGGCCAGGGGGATGAGTGCATCGGGATGCTCCTGCGCCAGCCGCTGCACGCCCGGATGGCTGTGCGGGTTATACGGCAGGTCGAAGGGATTGGCTACGTCCCACGAGCCGGGGTCGGGGACAGCGCCCAGGCGGAGGTCGTAGTAGAGCACGCCGCCCATGGGGTAGGCGGCTCCGTTGGCCGTGTAGCGATAGACGGGCTGGTAGCGCAGGAAGTGCTCATTGGCGGCGCTTTGCAGCCACGAAGAAGTTTTGCCGAGCTTGACCCGCACACTGCTTTCGTAGCTGTGCACAAGCTCGAGCGAGTCGCCGTGCTCGAGCACTGCGCCATAGAAGGAACGATCGCGCAGCAAGTGAAAGCGAATCTCGCGCACGGTTTCGAGCCACTCGGTGCTCTCCTGGCCCGAGAATTTCAGGTCGACCAGCCACTGCGCTGCCAGATACGAGCGCTGAAAGTTGCGCTCTGCGCGGTCTTTGCGCCGCAGCAGGTAGCTGCGGAAGATGAATTGGACGGGATTGAACACGTTGGCCCAGGTCAGCGACCGCCGCAGGACACCGGCCACACCGTGGCTGCGGGTGAACCGGCCGAGAGTATCCGCCCGGACGACCGGGTCGGGAACCATCAAGTCGTCCTCGTCGGCTTGTTGCCGTATGGCCTCGAGTCGGGCCTCGAGCCGTTTGAGAGTGCCCGGCGAAGCGTTGGGAGAGCCAACCGGCAGGGGAAGGGAGGCACGCAGGTGACGCCACCAGCCGGCGGGCGAAGGGCCGTAGGTCCACATAGCCAGCCAGGTTCCGGGGTCGTCCTGCCCCAGGGTGCGGTCAAAAGCCAGAGTGGCGAGCGGGTGGAAGTGTGTTCCGCCGTCCACCTCCGACTCCGTTCCCACCGTGAGCAAGACGATATCGGCGGCGCCATTCTCCAGGGGCTGGCAGTCACAGGATTCCTCACGCACCACCATCCGCGCCCCTTCGACGGCCAGCAAGGGGCCGACGATAGGTGGGCGGGGTCCCTCAGAACGTGTTTGGGCGACGGCTGGAAGAGGCCCAAGGAGCAAGAGGGAAAGGGCTACCAGTGCCGTTCCAACTTTTTGCGCCCAAGGTGAAGCCAAAGGCCAGCACGATAGCTCCCGCCAGGGGAGTGTGTGGCACTTAGGCGAAATCAGTTGGAACGGCACCAGCAGTGGTGCCGTTCTGGCTGTTGGGTGTGCGCTTTGCATGCCTCGATGCGGATAATCGGGCCTGCCTGCTTGAGGAGGGCTCCCCTTCGTTAGTTGCACGGGAGCGGGGGCAGGTTAGCTGCCTGCACCGGCGCCACCTCGAGCGGCTGCCGCTGCGGCTGTCGTGCCTCAATCGCGGGCCATACTTCGTCCCGAGCCCGGCGCAAATCCTCGAGGAAATCTATTTCAATCCAGGGCAAGCCATCCATCGGCGCGGCGTAGAGAGGCAGCTCGTCGGCGAGAGCGTCGAGGGCATAGGGACAGAATTGGCGCTCGGCGCCCCCGGCCAGCAGTTCTTCGATTTTGGCGAACAGCCGGCGGGCTCCCGGGGGCGAAAACTTCAGCACACCAAGGTTTTCGGCGTGGGCGCGCCCGGCGGGGAGCGTTTTGCTAATGGCGCGGATGCGCTCGCCCTCGAGCTCCACTTTCATCTCTTCCGCGCTGAACTCCTGTCGGCGCTCGACCGCTAGGGCCTCCGAGTAGGGGGATTCGAGGACCCGTCGGAGGATTTCGGGATCAAACAGCACATCGGCATTGAGCAGCAGGAAGCCGTCGCGGGCCTGGTCGCGCGCCAGCCAGAGCGAATAGAGGCTATTGGTGCTGGCGTGCCGCTCGTTGACCACCACCAGGGCGCGGCCCTCGAGCCGCGCCTTTACCGCCTGATGCTGATGGCCGGCCACCACCACCACCTGCGTGATTCCCTGGCTGGCGAGCGCGGCGAGTTGGTGCTCGAGCAAGGTGCGCGGGCCGACCGTAAGCAGGCACTTCGGCTCCCGCTCGGTCAGCGCTCCCAGACGATTGCCGCGGCCCGCGGCCAGAATGATGGCGGTCAGCACGGCACGATTCTGCCGCAAGGCTCCTCCAGCGGCAAGGGGAAAATCGCCGTACTCAAGGAAGCGGCCTGAGAGGAAGGTTAGAAGTCGATAGAGAATTTGCCGCGGTAGATTCGCCCCCGGCCGTTGAAGAAGGCCAGCGGTAAGGTGGCGTCCAGGTTTTGCTGCACGTCGCGCGGATTGAAATGGTCCAGGATGTTGAAGATTTTGATGCCGATGCGGGCGGTGCGCTTCTTGCCCATGACTTTGATCTTGAAGTCCTTGTAAACCTGGGAGTCAAACGAGGCAAAGGCCGGGAAGCGCCCGCCCTGGTTGCGCGCCCCGACGAAGTTCTGCTCCGCGTCCAGGCGCGAGAAGGGGAAGCCAGAATGAATATCGAGCACCGGCGCCCAGTGGATTCCCCAGCGCAGCTTGATCTCGCCCCACAGCAGCACGCGGTCGGGGGCATCCGCGCGCAGCCGTGAGCGCTCGTTGGCGCGGAGGATGGGGTTCTCGTAGTTGCCGAAATAGTCCTCGAAGCGGTTCAGGTCGCCCAGCGACTGTGAGTGCACGTAGGACAAGTTCAAGAAGCTTGACTCGCGGAAGCGGTAGTTGAGGCTGATCTGCCCCTCGCGATAGCGGCTGCGTCCGCGGGCCGAGAGCTCCAGCATTGCTACCCCGCCCAAGTCATCAAACGGCTCCACGATGAATTCGTCCCGGCCTTCCCGTTGTAGGTAGCCGAGGCGCAGCAGCAAGGTGGGAGTGATTTCGCGGTCGAGCTCGAGGTTGAAGGCCACGCTGCGCGGGTTCTCCAGGTTGGTGAGACGGTTGACGTAGGTGAGCGGAGCGGCAATCGGCACGCCGGCCGCGTCGAACAGCGTCACCACCCGCTGCTGCAACTGCGGGAAGATCCCCACGTTGAGCGGCACTTTGTCGTAGAACAGCCCTGCGCCGCCCCGCAGCAGCGTCCGGTTATCAGTGGTCAGGACGTAGGCAAAAGCAAGTCGCGGGGAAACGTTGTTTTCTTTGGCCAGGGTGTCGTAGTCATAGCGGGCGCCCATATCGAAAGTCAGCCGCCGCGTGGGATTCCATTTGTCGTGCAGGAAAAAGCCGACTTCGCTCTTGTTGCGCTCCACCAGAGGGCTGCCGATAAATTCGATTTGCTCCGCCAGCGTGTCGGTCAGGTCGCCGCGGCGCACCTCGACCGTGTGGCTGTCGTAGCCTCCGCGGAAAAGGTCGCGCGAGAAGGTGAAACCGGCTTTCACCAGGTGCTGACCCCCCGCCTGGCGCGGAGAGAAGTTGTACACCTCCAGCCATTCGTAACGCCGGCTGATGCGGTTCTGGGTGTTGAAGAAGCTGTCGGAATTGCCGTCCGGCCGCAGGGTGAAGACGGTTCCTGCGGTGGCCGGGAAGATATCGGCGTCGAAGTCCTTGAGGCTGAAAGTGGACTCGAGCAGGGAATTGTCGCTGAAGAGATAGTGGTCGCGCAGCCCGGCCATCCAGCCTTGCTGCTTGTAATTGGCGGTGGCCGGTTGCGGGTTGAAGGTGTTGAGAGTGGCAAACCGTTGCTTTTGCGGGTAGGCGCTGAAAACCCCCGTGACCGTGTGGCCGGCTCGCAACGTCAAGTCGCATTGCGTGAAGGAGTCGAAGCTTTCCAGGTCGGTATCGCGCTCCAGCTCCGGCAGGCTCGTAACCGGCAGGCGGTTCAAGCGGTATTCGAGCGACTGGGTGAAGGCCAGCTTGCCCTTTACGATGGGTCCGCTGAAGGTGATGCGCGGCGTGGCCGATTCTATGCCGCGGATGCTCCCCGCTCGGTGGCGCAGGCGCGGAATAAAGTTGTTGATGGAGAAAGCGTACTTGTCGGTTGCCGGCTTGGTTTCAATCTTGGTGACCGCGCCGGAAAACTTGCCGTATTCGGCCAAGAAGGGGTTGGGGAGGACTTCGAGGTCTTCGATGACGTCCACCGGCAAGCTGATGGCCTGCTCGCCGGTCACCGGGTCGGTGACGTTGGCGCTGTTGACCAGCCAGCCGGTTTGGCTCGAGCTGGCGCCTTTGATTTTCATCAGCCCGTCGGGCCCGCGCACTACCCCGGGCACCAGCGGCAGCGCTTCGATGAAGCGCTCCTGCACCAGCGGGGCGTTCATCAACGTCGTCGAAGCGATCTGGCTTTCGGGCGATGTTTGAGCCGTCTGAATTCCCTCGGTCTCGCCCCGCACCGTGACTTCGATGGAGACTTTCTTGATGGCCAGCGTCAGGGTCAACTCGAGCTTCGCGCCCGGCTCGACCTGCACGTCCTGCGAGCTTTCCTGGTAGCCTTCGAGCTTCGCGGTCAGCTTGTAGGTGCCGGGGGGGATGCCCGTCAGCTTGTAGCTGCCGGTATCGTCGCTCTGGGTGCTGAACCGCAGCGCGGCGTCGGTTTTCGAGACCAGCGTAACCTCGGCCCCCACCAGCGCCAGCGGCTGCCCGTCGGCCCCAATCGTCTGCACA
>CAYTXK010000029.1:11538-15386 GCA_964441645.1 uncultured Acidobacteriota bacterium | reverse complement strand
AGAAACTTACTTGGCTTCCTTCTTGGGGGCGAGGGAGCGGACGTAGGCCACCACGTCGTGAACGTCCTGCTCGGACAGTCCGGCGACCTTCTTCATTTTCCCGCTTCCCTCGTTGATATCCTTTTCCAAGTCGGTGTCGGCCTTCTTCTGAACTTCTTCGCCGCCCAGGGGCTTGAAGGTTACTTTCAAGGCTTTGGCGATAGCCGCTTGGCCGGTTCCGTCGGCAGCGTGGCACTTGGCGCAGGCGCGAGTGTAAACGGCCTTGCCGTTCTGGGCGTCGCCGGGCGACGCCCAGCCGGCCGTCAAGAAGATTCCCAGAATGAATGTCAGAAGTACTGCCAGCAGGATGGTGCGCTTCATCGGTTTTCCCCCTCTTTTCCAGTCCCGTAGGAAATATTCCAACCCCTCCATCATTTTACCTTGTGGGCCGCTCAAGTCAATAACTTAGATGCGGGGGAGCGATTCCTCAGATGCCCTGAGAGCTTACTTGCGGGGGCGGGCGGAGGACGAGGAGGAACGGGCGGCTGGCGCCGTCAGCGCAGAGGGCGGCTCGTTGGTCACCTTCAGCAGGCGCCCGTCGGGGTAATAAAGGAAGCGGCGGATTTCGGCGGCATTGAAGGGCCGGGCACCCATACGGTTCGAAATCACCATTTGATCCCCCGACTCGTCCACAAAGCGGTCGCGGATTTGCCCGCGGCCGACGGCCACGGCCTCGCCGCGCGTCCGATAAGTGGCGATGAGCTTGGGCGTGAGAAGGGGAGCAAAGCCCAGGTGCCCGGGGGTGTCCGGGGGCTCGACCAGACGCACGATGCGCAGGCCGTTGCGCCCATCGGCCACGTAGGCAAAGAAGCTAACGTTGGTGGCCCCCACGGCGACATCCTCGGCGTCGTTCAAGGCTCCGGCGGCGGTAAAGAAAGTGGGCGGGCCGGGTTTCTCGGGGTTGGTGACGTCAATAATCGCCAGCCCCTGGCTGCCTGCTGCTATACACGCGTAGGTGCGGAACACGGTCAGGCCGCGGGCATCGGCGATCGGCACCGCGGCGGCGGGGACCAGGTGCGGCTGGGCGGGATTGGTGATCTCAAACACCTTGAGGCCGCCGCGGTCGAGAACAAAGGCGTAGCGCAATTGCAGCTCCACGGCCCGGGCGCCCTGGAGTTCCCCGGTCGCGCTTTGATAGAGCAATTGAGGCTGCGTGGGCACGTTGATGTCCACCACATTCAGCCCCGTCTGCTCGGAAACCACAAAGGCGTAATGGCCGAAAGTCTTCACCATCACCGCTCCGGCCAGCTTGCCTCCCGGGTTGAAGGCCACGTTGCGCGTCAGGCGGTTATTTTCCGGATCGCCGTCGGTGAGCGTATTGACGTCAATCAAAATCAATCCATCCTGTCGGTCGGTCCCATAGGCGTAGCGGAACAGCGGGTGGATGGGCTGCTCGCGGTTTTCCGCCAGCACTTTGCGCCCCAGATGCATCGGCAGGGAGGAAGGGAAGTAGATGGAGGTGGCATCCGGGCTCGGGATTTCCGTGCGCTCCCCGAGCGGCGAGTTCACCGCCTGCACGATGCGCTGCGCCACGGCTTTGTTATTGATGTTGGCGATGTCGTAGAGCTTGAAGCCATCCGACCCTTCCGCCGCCAGCAAGAATTCGCCGCGCGCCGCCACGGCGTTCACCCGCGAGGCCCGCCGCGTGTAGGCCGTCCCGAGCTTCCGCCCTCCTTTGACGAACGCCTCATAGCTCTCGGGATGGAGCACCCCATGGAAGATGCTGCCGATAACCGGCTGCGGCTCGCGGCCCTCGGTCACCTCCACGGCCGTGACGCCGTGGCCGCGGTCGGCGACCCAGGCGTAGGTGCCGATGAAGTTCAACGCATTGATGCCGAACCCGAGCAGCGAAGCGATGCGGGCGTTATTGTCGTTGGCCTGGCTCAGGTGGCAATCGGTGCACTGCTTGGTCTCGGTGGTGCGCACCGTGTGGGGCGGGTGGGGAGTCACGGCTTCGTTGGAGAAACCCGGCGTAGAGATCAACGGCTGCTGGTGAACCACGTTGTTGCGGTTGCGGTCCCAGGCGGACACGATGAGGCTGCTAGCGGGGCGGAAGGGTGTGATCTTGTTCCCGTGATTGTAGGTGCCCACCCCCAGGAAAAAGGTGTCGGTGCGAATCGCCTGGCGGTAATAGGGCGCGTAGCCGCGCGACAGCTCCGGCTTGAAGTGCAGCTCGGGCGACTTGACGTTCAGATCCAGCGGCAGGTGGCAACCCGAGCAGGTCGTCGTCCACGAGGAGTGGCAGGTAAAACACTCCACGCGGTCGGGCGAATGCGCCAGCGCCGTTGGAGCCAGGTCGGCCGAGCCGATGCTGCCCTCGCGCCGCGTCAACTTGGCGTAGGCCGCCTTGGGGTTGTAGGCGGGGCTGGCCGGATTGATGACGTCCACCAGTTGCTTCACCTCCCACTGCAAGTCCGGATTCATCTTCGAGCGCTGGATGATTTTGCCGTCCTGGATTTCAAACTGCGGCTGGCCGAAGGGCGTGACCACTTCCAGCAGGTTGTTGGGGCCGGTCAAGCCGCTAGTCGCCAGCGTGGCGCGCTGGCGGATGGTGCCGTGGCAGTCCACGCAGCGAATCTCGATGGCATCAGTCATCTGCGCGTAAATATTGCCGTCGCCGTGCATGTCCTGCTTGGTGTGGCAATCAATGCAGTGCATGCCCTTCTCGAAATGGATGTCTTTCAGGTGTACGGCCTTTCTCCATTTGTCGGGGTCGTCCTCGCCCACCACGCGGCCCTCGGCATCGAGCAGCCGCCCTCTTTCGTCGCGTTTGTACACCTTCATAAAGTTCCAGCCGTGCGCGTGGAAGTCGGCCAACTGCATCTGCTTGAATTCCTGGTTGTGCCGGGCGAGGTCGGGCTGCCCGGGGCCGTATTCATCTTCGGCGTCTAAGGCCTTGATCTTGTCGGCTTCCGTCTCCCGGTCCCACCAGATCAATCCGAGATAGGTGCCGATGGCCCCGTCCCCCTGGTGGTAGTGGCAGACCAGGCACTGGGAGGCGGGAATCGAGCGCGTGAACTGGTGGCGGATGGGATGGCCGGGCTCATCCTTGGGAATGGCTTTGTCCGCGCTCACACTCAGGGCGCGGTTGCCGTATTCCGCCAGGGAAGCGGCAGATTCGTCGCGCGAATTGGCGTAGGGGACGTGGCAGGAAGCGCAGCCGCTGGTGCGGTAGTCGCCGCCCACCTTGTTCGGTCCCATAATCCACAGGGTGGGGTCGTTCAGGCGGGTCTTAAGCACATTGAAGAAAACGCCCGCGATACGGCCGTCAGTGCCGGGCCCGCGCGTGCCCAGGGCGGGATTGTTCACCTCGGCGATGCGCAAGGGGTCGCGAATTTTCGAGATTTGGAACTCGGGGTGGGGCAGCAGCCAGTTCAGGGCGCCGCGTTGCTGCGCCTCGCGCGTCGGCCTCGGGTTGGCCACCAGCTTGGCGGGCTGGCCCTGCTCGTCAAACGCCTCCCCGTAGGTGGGGATTTTCGAGTCCACGGAGCCGTTGTTATAGAAGACGGCGTTATGCACCATGGCGTTGTGGGCCATGATGGATTTGCGCACCGAGCGCACCATGTCGCCGTGGCAGGGGCCGCAGGTGATGTGGGCCACGCGCAAGTCGCTCGGGTTGATAAAGCGAATGAACTCGGTCGTTTCCTCGTTCAGGTGGGCGTAGGAATTCGGCGGGTTGGCGGAGGTGCGCCAGACGTCCTTGTGGCGCGGTAGGATGTGAGCGCGCTCCTTCTCCGTCTGCGTGCCATCGCCTCCGTGGCAATCCACGCATTCCATCTCAAAGTTGGCGTGCATGGACTCGATGCCCT
>CAYTXK010000029.1:5045-11528 GCA_964441645.1 uncultured Acidobacteriota bacterium | reverse complement strand
AACACCGGCTATTGCAACGAAGAGTTCGATGCCCTGGTGGCAGCCGAGGCAGGAGCGGGAAGGTGAGTCGGTGGCTTCCTGGGCGGCGGTGCGGGGCTGCCAGTTGGCCAGCATCAGGCTGGCCCCGACCAGCGCCATCACCAGCGGCAGACGCGCGCCTTTTCGCTGCGGGGCTTTCGTTGCTTGGGTCAAGGGGTCCGCCACAGGTCTGGAGAACTCGGCCTCAGTAGAGGAGTCGCAAGGCTATGAAGGTCGCGTATACGGTTTTGTCGCTCTGAAAAGCGTCGCGCAGCCCGGCCAGGGGGTTGAGCAGGGAGAAGCCGGTGTCGATCACAATGTTCTCGTTCAACTCGCGCAGGAAGGGCTTGAAGCGCACGAACAGGTTCCCTTCCAGGCCGGCGTCGCGGTGGAGAATCGCCACCCGGTTGGTGTAGGCGCCGATGGCCGCAAAGCGCAGGTAGTTGACGTTCACAGCCATCTGCACTCGGGGAGAGAGCGTGAAGTCGGCGCCCGCGTTGGCGACCTGGATGCCAGGGTTGATGTAGTTGGCGGCGCCGTTCACCCCGCGCAGGGAGGGCAGGAAGCTGTTGCCGCGCACGAAGTCGCCCTTGCCGAACTTGATATTTTCTCCCACCCAGTAGCTCAAGGGTCCGCCGAAGAGCACCACGCCGTCGCTGATGGCGTCGAAGCCCCGGTCGCGGCGGTCGGCCGTGTTGCTGTCCCCGGAGGCGTAGAGATAGCCCAGACGGAATTTCCAGAAATCCAGCGGGTATTGCAGGTCGACGAGGCCCATCCAGCCGCGCACCGAGTGGGAGACGGGCACTCCGGCTTCGAGCTGGTCGGCGTGGCCGGTGACTCCGACGAAAGAAGGATTGAAGACCCAGCGGCCAATGTGGCCGTTGAAGGTGGCGCCGGCGTAGAAGGTGTTCAGGTCGGCCCGCTCGCCCCCGGGATTCTTGCGCGGGTCGTGGTTGTAGTGGAACGTCCACTCGCTGTTCCAGCCGGGAAAAAGGAAGTCGTCCCAGGCCAGGCGCGCCATCACCACTTGGTGGCGGCTGGGTTGAGAGAAGTCAATGAAGCCGGACACGCCGTTCTTGAGAAAGAGCTTGAAATAGGCGACGTCGTAGCGGAGGCGGTTTTTCTTGCCCTCGCCGAAGAGCCGCCCGCCCAGCCCGACGTCGTTGAACACCAGGCCGTGGAAGTCGGAGCGGAAACCCTGCAGCCCGGCGCGGAGAAACAGCAAGTCGAAGTTCTTGTGGCCGAGGTCGGCCAGGCGGAAGTCCATAAAGGCATCGAAGAGGTGCCCGTTGCCGTCCGAGCCGTCGTTGAAAGCGTTGATGTTGTCCTTGAAGTCCACCACGCCATTGATGCGGAAACGGAAATTGGAAGGGACAAAGGTGTCTTCGTGAAGGCGCAGTTCGGCGCCGAAAATCATGTTTTCGGCGAAGAAGCTGTTGTGCCCGACGAAGCTCAGCGCGCCGGCGGCGATCTGGTCGGCAAAAACGTTGCTGAAATCGAGGTTGCGGCGTGACTTGTGCACCACGGTGTTCAAGGCGTTCAGTTCGAGAAACCAGTCGCCCGCCAGCGGGTAGTCGGCCTTGAGCCGGTTCTGGTGGTACGGATCGAGCGGGTTGTACTGGTAAGCGGGAAAGCCTTCCAGGTTGTAGGTGCGCCAGCGGGTGCGCACCGGCTTGATTTCATCCGGTGTGGGGTCGGAGCGCAACTGCTCGGCGGCGGCGGCCGCCTCGTCGGTGGTTTCCTTCGCTGGCTCGCCCGCCGCGGCGTCCGGTGTGAGGGGAGCGGCTTCCGTTAGTGGAGCAGAAGTTGCGGGCAACGCGGCTGCTGACGTGGGAATCGGAGTCGGGGCGGAGGGAACCACAATGCTGGGCCGTGGCTGCACCACGATGATGGGGCCATTGGGCGCGGGCCGGTAGGGCGTCCGCGCGGCGGAGGTTCCGCGGGGAGTCGGAGGCCGCAGCTTGATCTCAGAGGAAGGCGCTTGCAGTTCTTCGTTGGTCAGCACCGTGGTGGTGGAGGGTTTCTGCTTGGCCCGGGCCCGGCGGGCCGCTTCGCCCAGCGATTGAGTTTGGGCCACGAGGGCCGGCGCCTTGATCTCAGAGGAAGGCGCTTGCAGTTCTTCGTTGGACATCACCGGGGTGGTGGAGGGTTTCTTCTTGGCTCGAGCCCGGCGGGCCGCTTCGCCCAGTGATTGCGCGCTGGCGGTCGCGGCCGACACGAACAGAGTCAGAACCAGCAGAGCGAACAATCTGTGCCAGCCACGCCGCGGGTTCATCCTGCTTCCTTTCCGGCCGGAGCCTCTCCCTCCACTTTTCGATCGGCGGATCTGGAGGCGAACTCATCATGCAGGGAGGGAATGGCGTCCAGCAGGCGGTAGAAGTTCTCCTTCCCCAGGACGAGGAGTTCCACCTGCGTGGCGGCCTGGATGGTGGCGGTGCGGCGCGCTTCACGCTTCAGCAGCGCCATTTCACCGAAGTACGTCCCGGCCCCCATGCGGGCCACCCGGGTCCGCTTGCCGTTCTCCTCGCGGATGACTTCCACCTCGCCTTTCTGGATGAAGTAGGCGCGGTCAGCCGGATCCCCTTGGTCAATGATGATTTCGCCGGCCTCATAGGCCTCGGTGTTGAACAGGCTGTAGCGCGTGCGCATGTCGTCCACCAGTAGGAACATCACGATGGCGGCCGACAACAGCAGCATCGGCATGCCGATCATGTTGAATAAGGTGAAGGAAAGGCCGGTCGTATCGACCATCGAGTTCAAAGCCAGCAGCAGGCCCCCCAGGGTCAGGCCCTCACTGACCCGCAGGCCCACCCGGGCGGCGTAGGGTTTTTTACCGGCGGAGAGAACTTTCATGGGTTACCTGCTCCATGTGCGCCGGGCCGTGGCAATCGATGCAGCGGAACTCCTCGCTGCGAATCTGCGGCAAGAGCTCCGCGTGAGCTTCGTGGTGCACGAACTTGGGCGCGTTCTCGTGGCATTTCAAGCACTCGGCGTTTCGGTAGGGCTCGTGGGTGTTGATGGGAATCTTGTAGGTGTGGGTGTAGTACTTGTACACATCGTTCAGGCCCTTCATCTTGGCCTTGACGTCGCCGAACATCCCGTAGGAGGCGTGGCAGGCGTAGCACTGTGCATCGGGAATCCACCGGTTCCGGTAGTGCAGGGACGCCAGCGTCTGGCTGTCCGGGTTCTTCATATCGTTCACGAAAACCGCCATGGTCAGATGGCAGGAGCCGCAGAATTCCACTTTTTTCGCCTGCGATATCCCCACGATGTTTCCCATGCCCAGGCACGCCAGCGGCAACAAAACCAGTCCGCCCAGCGACAGCAATTTGACAACGTTTTCGCTCAGGCGCCGCTGCGTGAACATCAGAAGGAAAACAATTAAGAGGCTGGCGAGGGCGGCCATGATGGAGCCCCGGCGCAGCCAGTAGAGAACAGGATCTACGGGAAGCGGAAGCGGAGCAGCAGCTTCGGCTTGCAGAAGCAGTAGAAGCAGGCCTGCCATCGAGTAACCCATAACCTGTTGGCCTTACCCCCGCTCCCCCTCCCCTCTGCGGCCTGCTAACTCAAACAGTGCTAAAGGGATGGTACCCTCCCCCTCTCCCGAAGTCAAGAATCGAACAATTCTAGTTTGACGGATTTGAGTGGTTCGCGGACAATGAGTGGGGGCGGGTTTGGGTGAGCGATGCCACTCGTATCGAGGATCCTTCCGCCACCAGAGGCAAGCGCGGCCGAGGTGGCGTCGCCGTTTCATCTGGTAGAGCTTCCCCGTGGGATCACCGGGCAGTCGCTTGTCTTATCGCTCAGTCTCCACCTGTTCCTTCTGGTCACGCCGCTGCCTGATTTTCTGACTTCCTTTCTCGCACCGCCGAAGCCGGAAACGGTGGCTCTCGCGGAGCCGGCGAAATGGTTGTCCAATTCGCGGGTGCTGCCGCCGATTTATCCCACGCGGCGAGCGCGGCGGCGCCCCAGTCCGGGCGGCAAGCCCAATCAGCCGCTGCCGCCGCTGGGCGCGGAGGTGACGCAGCGACAAGCGGTGGTTTCAACCCCGGCCCAGCCCAACCACCCCACGCAAACTCTCTTGCAGCAGTTCGCGCTCGACAAAGCCCGCGTGGAGACACGAAACCTGAAGCTGCCCAACATGGTGCTGCCGCCCGGGCCGGCTCCGGTGCCGGAAATTGATTTGCGACGGCTGCGTGTTCCCAACGCGCCGCTCGATCTCAGTGGGCCACCGCAGGCGCCGGTGGTTCCGAGACCGCAGCGGCGGGCCGACCTGGCGCTGGCGAAGGTTCGTCTGGAGAATACGCTGGCGCGGCTGACGTTGCCGGAGGCCGCGAAAGGCGAGCGAGGGAATCTCAACGCGCCGGAAGTCAGCGCGCCGCTAGGGCCGCCGCGCAGCGGCGACCTGGCCGCGCCCGGGCTGCTCGCTTTGAACGCCAATCCTTCGGCGCCGTCGGCGGTGCTGCGCTTGCCCGAGGGGAATCTTCGCGCCCGCATCGTGGCCGGGCCCTATGCGGGCCAGGGAAGTCCGGGCGGCGTTCCGGGTGGAGTTCCGGGAGCGGAGGGCGGCAGCGGAGGCGGCCCGGGCGGCGAGGCGGGCGGCCCGGCGGGCGGGCTCGAAGCGCCGGATATTTTTGTGGCGCCGGCGGGCGCAGCGCCTTCTGGCCCGGTGATTGTGGGGCCGGGAGGGGAGCTGGGCCCGGCGGCGCCGTCGGCTCCGAAGGCTCCGCCGAAGCCTGAGGTTTCCGCGCCGCGGCCAGAACCGCCGAGGGCGGAGCCAGCGCCTGCGCCCAAGAGATCGCCGGAGGAAAGAGGCCGGGAGCTGATGGCGGCCATCCACCCGGGGTCGCAAGGGAGCGGGGCGGAGAGCGGGCGGCGGCGCGTCTATTTGACCTATGTGTTTATTGCCAACCTGGGGAGCCAGTCGTCGAGCTGGCTGCTGCAATATGCAGAATACACCGGCGACAACGCGGCCCCGCCCCCGGCCGACCCGCTGACGGCGCCCGAAGTGGTGAGGAAAGTGGACCCCTGCTTTTCGAGCGAGGCGCGCTGGGAGCGGGTGGAGGGGACGGTGGTGCTCTACGGGGTGATTCGCACCGACGGCAACATAGTGGATGTGGCGGTGATGCGCAGCGTCGAGCGGCAGATTGACGCGCGGGCGGTGGATGCCTTTTCCCACTCGCGCTTTGCGCCGGCGCGGAAGAACGGCGCGCCGGTGCCGGTGGAAGTTCTGGTGGAGATTCCGTTCCGGCTGGCGCCGTGCCTGTAGAGGAAATTAGAAATTTGAAATTGGAAATTAGAGAAATGGACTCTTGAGGCGCCTGTCTCGGAGCTTGGGAAGAGAGCTTAAAGGGGAAGCGAAATGAGTCGCGCTGATACTAAGAGACGAAACCTGTGTGCGGCGGTATTTCTGCTGGCGTTGCTGCTGGCCCTTGCCGGGGCAGGCAATGAAGGGCCCGTGATCAGTCAGGCAGCGCAGCCGCAGGAACCAGCGGCCGCGGCCACTCCTCGTGCGCACGTGTGGCTCGATGCGGAGGGCAACCCGCTGCCCTTCCAGACCGAGGACGAGATTTTGAATTTTCTGCTCACGGCCAATGTAAAGAAGATGAAAGAAATCGGCAAGGGCATCACCGTACCCAAGAAAGCCTTGTTGGAAAAAGACGGCGTGCGGATGAACGCGGTCTTCAAGGACTTGGATCAAGAGAAGCCCAAGGGCGAGTTTGCCTCGGGACGGATGGAGATAGGGTTCCGGGATAGCTACCTGTTTGAGCCGGCTGCCTACGAGTTGAGCCGCCTGCTGGGCCTCAACATCGTGCCCCCGGCGGTCAAACGGAAGGTCTGGGGCAAGAGCGGCTCGCTGCAAATCTGGCTGGAGAAGGGCATGACCGAGGAGGAGCGCAGGAACAGGAAGATCGAGCCCCCGGATCAAGCGCGCTGGAACTACCAGATGTACAGGATACACGTGTTCACCGCCTTGGTGCAGGACACGGATCCCAACCTGGGCAATTTCATGATCGGCGAGAACTGGTTTGTGTGGCATAGAGATTACACCCGCGCCTTCCGCCGCCATCCCAAGGTCGAGGATATCAACCTGTTGCAGCATTGTGAGCGGAGCCTCTTCGAGAAACTGCGCTCTCTCGACGAGACCACGGTTCGCGAACGCCTCAAACCGTACCTGCGCTCGGGCGAGATCGACGCCGTGCTCAAACGGCGGCAGGAGCTGGTGGCGCATTTCGAGAAGCTGATCCAGGAACGGGGTGAGGGGGCAGTCCTTTACGTCCTCAGCGAGTGAGCGCGGAGACTCCTTTCCGGCTGGCGCCCTGCCTGTAAGCGCGCTGTCGCGCTGTCTAGCCGGCGCGGTAACTCTATTCTCTAGCCCAGGCGGTTCTCTACGGCCTCGACGGCGTCAAAGGCTGAGGCGAATGCGTTCTCGATGGCTGGAGCTCCCTGGGTATCAGTGTGGGC
>CAYTXK010000029.1:474-5035 GCA_964441645.1 uncultured Acidobacteriota bacterium | reverse complement strand
GAGTGAGGGTGGAGATTCCTTTCCGGCTGGCGCACCGCCTGTAATATTTCCTCGTCTAAGGCGGGCGTTGCCCTAAGATAACGCCAGAGCGCCAGAACGCTTCAAAGCTAGTGGGGGTAGGGAAATGAGTCGCGCTGATACGCAGAGACGGATCCCGTGCGCGGTAGCAGTGTTGTTGCTGGCGCTGCTTCCGGCCGCGGCCGGGACGGAGACCGCGGGCAAGCGCGTTGTAGCGGTGGGGGATGTCCATGGGGATTTCGACCACTTTGTGGGGATCTTGCAGCAGGCGGGCTTGATTGATGCCGAGCGCCGCTGGACGGGCGGCACGGCCACTCTGGTGCAGACGGGAGATATTCTCGACCGGGGGACTCAAGGCCGCCAGGTGATGGACTTGCTGATAACGCTCGAAGAGCAGGCGCCGAAGGACGGCGGGCGCGTCATCGTGCTGCTGGGCAACCACGAAGTGATGAACCTCGTCGGCGACCTGCGCTATGTGCCGGCCGAGGAGTACGCGAACTACGCGGACGAGAAGTCGGGCGAGCGCCGCGCCGCTGCTTACAAAGAGTATCAGGAACTGATGCGCAGCCGCGCGCAGGCGCTGGAGGAGCCCGAACCGGTTTTCAGCCCCGAAAGCGAAAAGGCGTGGATGGACAAGCACCCGCTGGGCTTCTTCGAGCAGCGGGAGGCCTTCGCGCCCGAGGGGAAATACGGAAGCTGGCTGCGCGTGCACGCGGCGGTGGCCCGGGTGGGCACAACCATATTCTTGCACGGGGGCATCAGCCCGATGCTGGGTCCGGCGACCATGGAAGCGCTCAACGAGCGCATCCAGAAGGAAATCAAGGGGTTCGATTCCTACAGGCACTATTTGGTGGAGCAGAAAATCATCCTGCCATTTTTCACTCTGGAGGAGATGGGCGTGGCGGCGCAGGCCGAGTTGAAGGCGCGCCCGGCCGCGAGGCCGGCTGCCAAGGCCGGCGAAAAGCCCGTCGAGCCCACCGCCGGGCAGCAGCGGCACGTGCAAATCCTCGAGGCCCTGCTCCGCTACGGGAGCTGGCTCAGCGCCAGCGCCGAAGGGCCGCTGTGGTTCCGCGGCTACGCGCAGTGGTCGGAGGAAGAAGGCGCGCCCCAGGTGAGCAAACTGCTGGCTACGCTGGGCGCGAGCCAGTTGGTGGTCGGGCATACCCCGCAGGAGGGCGGCCGCATTCGGACGCGCTTCGGCGGCAAGGTGCTGCTGATTGACACCGGTATGCTCTCCAGCTGGTACCGGGGTGGGCACGCCTCGGCGCTGGAGATTCAGGACGGCAAGTTCACGGCCATCTATCCGGACGCGCGCGTGGTGCTGCTCGAACCGGCGGCGGTTGGCGCGGCTGTCTACCCTTTGAACCAGTAAGCGCCGCCGCCGGCGGCGCGCTACCGGCCTGCCAGGGGCGGGTGGGTTGACTTAGCCCTCGGCGCGGCCTAAGATGCGAGATAACCAAGGGGCCATTCTTGAGGGTAGAGTCGCGTTTGCGCCCGGACGAGGAATCGGCAGGGCACCAAGAAGCCCCACGGCTTAGTGAGAACCTCGGAGTTGGGAAGAGAACTCGAAGGGGGAGCGAAATGAAAGGCACTGACGGTAACAGGCTAGTCCTGTGTATGGTGGCGGTGTTTGTGCTGGCGCTACTGCCAGCCTTCGCCGGGAGTGGCGATGAAGCGCCAGCGATCAGTCAGGAATCGCAGGCGCAGGGGCAGGCTGCGGCGGCTCCGGCGAGTCCTCAGGGGCACGTGTGGCTGGACGCCAGCGGCAACCCGCTGCCCTTCCAAACCGAGGACGAGATTGTGAATTTTCTGCGAACGGCCAAGATCAAGAAGAGTAAAGAAATCGGCACCGGGATCACGGTGCCGATGAAAGCCCTGCTGGAGAAAGACGGGGTGCAGATGAATGCGAAGTTCAGCTATATCCAGGCGCAGAAACCCAAGGCCGAGTTTGCCACTGGACGGATCGAGTTTCAGTTCCGGGATAGCTACCAGTATGAGACCGCGGCCTACGAGGTGGCCCGCCTGCTGGGCCTCCACAGCGTGCCTCCCACGGTCAATCGGAAGGGCTGGGACCAGAGCGGCGCGACGAAGAGCGGCGCGATGCAGATCTGGATCGAAAAAACCTTTACCGAGTTTGACCGCAAGGAGAAAAGGAAGATTGAGGCCCCGGATCAGACGCAGTGGAACTATCAGATGTGGGAGATGCACGTCTTCGACGCGCTCATCCAGAACACGGACCGGAGCCTCCCCAACGTCCTGATTGACCCGGAGTGGAAGGTGTGGATGATTGACCACACGCGCGCTTTCCGGCGCAACCCGGTGGAGAACATCCAGCTTCTCCAGCATTGCGAGCGCGGCCTGTTGGAGAAACTGCGCACGCTCGATGAGGCCGCGGTGCGCGCCCGCCTCAATGAGTCTTTGCAGGGGGGCGAGATTGACGCTTTGCTCAAGCGGCGCGCGGAGCTGGTGGCGCATTTCGACAAGCTGATCCAGGAAAAAGGGGAAGGAGCGGTCCTCTACACCTTTAACTAACAAAAGCTGTCGTCACGAATGACGAGCTTCCTCGAACGCAAACTGAATCTGCAGCCCGGCGAATTGAAGCCGGGCGCGTTCCTCTTCGCCTACCTTTTCCTCATCATTGCCAGCTACGTGGTGGCAAAAGCCGCCCGCGACGCGTTGTTTCTCGACCGCTTCGAGGCCGTGAAGCTCCCCTACGCCGACGTGGCCATCGCGGCGATGGTCGGCTTCGTGGTGGCCGGCTACCTGCGACTGGCCAGACACCTCAATCTGCGGAACCTGCTCCTGGGCAGCCTGGTGTTCTTTGCTTCGAACGCTGTCCTATTCTGGTACCTGGCACACTACTACCAGATAGCCTGGCTGTATCCCGTGATCTACGTCTGGGTCGGGATTGTTTTCGTGCTCGCCCCCGCGCAAGTGTGGACCTTTGCGAACTACCTGCTGACCACCCGCGAGGCCAAGCGCCTGTTCGGGCTGATCGGCGCCGGGGCGATTTCCGGCTGGATTTTCGGCGGCTACTTCACCAAGGCCGTCGCCCAAACCTACGGCACCGAGAGCCTGCTGCTGGGGGTGGGCGCTTTCCTGGCCCTATGTACCCTGCCGGTGATCGTTCTCTGGCAACGCAGACAGATGCCGCAGGAAGGAGAGGAGTCGAAGGAGGAAGCCGTCGGCAAGGAAGGCCCAAAGAATCTGTGGGCCAGCGTGCAACTGATATTGGCGTCGCCCTATTTGCAGTCCATCGCCGCTGTCATCTGCCTGTCGTCGTTCGTGACCACCTTCGCCGGCTGGCAGTTCAAGGCCATCGCCAAGCAATTCCTGGTGGAGAAGGACGCCCTAGCCGCCTTTTTCGGCGATTTTAATTTTTATGCGGGGATCGCGTCTCTTCTCTTCCAACTCTTCCTCACCTCGCGTTTGCTGCGGCGGTTTGGGATCGGGGCGACCTTGTTCATTGTGCCGCTGGCGCTGCTGTTGGGGTCCTTGGGGGTGATGGTGTGGGGCACGCTGGTGGCGGTGGTGGCGCTGAAAGCCGGCGACCAGGTGCTGCGCTATTCGATTGACAAGTCCACCGTGGAGCTCCTCTACCTGCCCGTGCCCGCCGGCATAAAAATTCAGGTGAAGTCACTGATTGATACCGTCATCTGGCGGCTGGGGGACGGTCTGGCGGGCATGAGCCTCTTGGTCTTTGCCACCTACCTGCATCTCACGGCGCGGCAGGTCAGCGCGGTCAACATCGTCTTCATCTTCGGCTGGTTCACGGCGGCGCTGGTGGCTCGCCAGCAGTACGTGGCGGCTTTGCGCCAGAGCATTCGCGAGCACCGGCTGGACGTGGAGCGAACCTCAGCGCCCGTGCTGGATCGTTCCACCGCCGAGATCTTCGCCTCCAGCCTGCAGGCCACCGACCCGCAGGAACTGCTGTACGCCCTCAGCCTGTTCGAAGTCACCCCCGACCCCGCCGCCCATCCGGTGATCCGCGACCTGCTGGCGCATCCCGCCCCCGAAGTCCGCCGCAAGGCTATTTCGCTGCTGGCCGCGGCGGGCGACAAAGGGGTGCAGCCGCGCATCGAGGCGCTGCTCGATGACCCCGACTTCCAGGTGCGCACCGAGGCCATGCTCTACCTCGCCCGCCACGCGCACATAGACCCGCTGTCGCGCATTCAGGAGTTGGGCAACTTCCCCGACTTTTCCATCCGCTCCGGCGTGGTGGCCTTTGTGTCGCGGCCCGGGCCCTCGCAGGACCTCGAAACCGGCCGGCTGGTGCTGCGCGGCATGGTCGAAGACACCGGAGAGGAGGGTCAGCGGGCCCGCCTGGAAGCGGCGCGGTTGATTGGGATGCTGCCGGATCACTTTGAGGAAGAGCTGAAGGTGCTTCTGAGCGACACCGACATCGAGGTGCAGCGCGAAGCCGTTCGCGCCGTAGGGTCTTTGCACCACCGCCGGTTCATCCCGGAGCTCTTGGAGCGCCTGGGGGATACGCGTCTGGCGCCGGATTGCGTGGAGGCGTTGACCAAATTCGGCGACAAGGTGG
>CAYTXK010000029.1:0-447 GCA_964441645.1 uncultured Acidobacteriota bacterium | reverse complement strand
CTGCTCGGCCACATCGGCACGCAGACCGCCGCCTCAGCGTTGGAGGAGAACCTGCTGGTCGTCGACACCACCTTGCGCTTCCGGGTGATTTCCGCGTTGAACAAGGTCCAGCGCGACAATCCCCAGATCGAGCTGGATCAGCAGGTGCTGGAAATGGTGATGATGGCGGAAATCATGGGGCATTATCGCTCTTACCAAATTCTGGGCACGCTGGGCCCGGACCTGGACGACCCCATGGCGCGCCCCATCAAGAAATCCATGGACCAGGAGCTGGAGCGCATCTTCCGGCTGCTGGGGCTGCTTTTCCCTAAGTACGATCTGCACAGCGCCTACACCGGCATCCAGTCGAAGAACGCGGTCGTGCACGACAACGCGCTGGAATTCATCGACACCATCTTCAAGCCGCAGATGCGCAACCTGTTGGTGCCGCTGCTCGATAGCGAAGTG
>CAYTXK010000028.1:0-15649 GCA_964441645.1 uncultured Acidobacteriota bacterium | reverse complement strand
GTGGAAACCTTTTGCGGCTGGTTTCACGACGGCTACGAGGTTGTCGACATAGAGCGCGGCATCCAGCAGGCCAAAGACAGTTTCGCCCAGCAGGGCAAGCCGCTCTATGCCGCCGGCGGCGCCACCGCCTCTATCGAAGCCATCGCGCATTCGATGAAGGAAGTCCGTGTGGGCCGAGGCCCAAAATGAAGGAGGCACCATGAAAGTAAAACTCTCCGGTTCCAGAATCATCATCTCCGCCGAAAACCAGAGGGAAGCCCACGCCCTCATGCAGGCCCGGCCGAATCCCTCCAACAAAGAGAAGGTCCGCGCCATCAACATCGGCGTGGGCGAGGTCGATTCCGAGACCCAGTTTGTGGCGCTCTCCCTGACGCTCGTGAAGCTGACCCAGCTCGAATGCGACATGGACCGCCAGCATAGCCAGTCCCTGCTGGTGCATTTTCCTGAGCTCGCCGCCGAACCGGCTGCTGCGCCGGAGGAACAGGCGGCTGGCCCGCAGCTGGTCAGCGGAGGCGACGCCGCATGAAACGCAATGAAATCCCGAGCGCGGTTCGACTCTCGCTCACCGTACCGAGCGAAAGTCGAGGGAGAGTCGAAGGATGAGCTTCCGGCTTTTCCAGGGCAGACGCACCCAGAGCCCCAATCCCACTGTGGCTCTGACGAAGGGCGGCACTTTGATCTTCAACCGGGCAGCCACGGACAAATGCGTTGGGAAAGCCCGCTTTGTGGAGCTGTATTTCGACGAGGCTGACCGCCGCGTCGGCCTAAAGTTTCTCGAAGTCAGCCAGACGACCCTCGTCTATGCCGTCTCGCGCGTCGGCCAGGGGCCGCATCGCTCCCCGGCCGTCGCCTGTCGCGAGTTTTACAAAGTGCACGGCCTGCCCCTGCGTCCCTGCCGCCGGCCGCTCACCTGGGATCCGAAAGAGAAACTCTGGACTTTCAAGGTGCCAGCCACCGCATGAAGCGAAGCGTAATGGTGAGCGAAGTCGAACCATGAGCACCACGCTCCAATCCGGCATCGCGCACCAGGCACAGGGCACTGGTGACGGCGCTTGTCCCAAGTGCGGCGGCACCGGCTTCCTCTATCCGAATCAGGACCGCGGCACGGCCGGCCTCGCCCAGGCCGCCTCCGGCGTCGTCGTTTGTGAGTGTCGCAGGGCGCAGCCCGGAGATCCAGAGCGAGTCCCGATGGAATCGGGACGAGTCGAAGGACATCCCTCCCTCTACGAATCCCACGAGTCAATCGCCCTGATGCTGCGCAGCGGCCGCTCCTCCCGTCGCGGCGTTGAAATCGAGACCAAAGAGCACCTGGTAGTGAAGGCTCTGGCCGAGGCGTTGGGGCGGGAGCGGGCGGTGCCGCGCAAAGAAATCACGCGCCTCACCGGCTTGTCGGAGCGCGAGGTCAAAGGTGTGGTCGAGCGCCTGCGCTACCAGCACGGCCTCAAAGTGGGGAGCGACCGCCGGCGCTGGGGCTACTACTGGATCGAGAGCGCCGATGAATTGGCCGACACCGCCGTGCCCTTCCTCCGCCAGGCGCTGACTATGCTGAAAACCTACGACGCGCTCACCGATGGTAAACACGCTTTTCATCGTCTGCTGTTGGAAAAGGCCGGGCAAGTGAAGTTGAGGCTGGAATGATGCCTTCGGGGATGGGGTGTTTATCCCGAGCGGAGTCGAGGGACCGCCACGGCCTGGCGCGGCTGCTGGCCGAGCGCGCCGGCCAGCTCCGGCTGTTTGGAGAGAAAACGTGAGTAAGCCCAAAAGGATTCAGAGAAAGCGTAGCAAAAACTGGCGAATGCCAGCAGGGACGGTTTATGTCGGCAGGCCGTCCAAGTGGGGCAATCCCTTCGGGCGTGATGGAGACGGCTATTCTTCACTCGCGGTGGCTAATTTCCGAGCCATGCTCAAAAAGGAAGGCGCGTGGAGTTCCATTCCATTGCCGTGGCCAAAAGGAAAGATTCCAGCGCAGTGGACGACGGTTGAGGATGTGAAGCGGGAGCTACGCGGCAAGGACCTGGCTTGTTGGTGCCCACTGGACCAGCCGTGCCATGCAGACGTTCTTCTTGAGGTAGCAAACGCAGGAGCCGCATCGCCCGGAGGCTCGGATTCATGAGCCGCATCGTCATCGGGAAGGCGGGCGGCAAAAACATCGGGCTGGACCTCGACGTCCTGCTGCGCACCCACCTGCTGATTTGGGCCAGCACCGGCGGCGGGAAGAGCTGGCTGATTCGCCGCCTGGCTGAGCAGGTCTTCGGCAAGGTGCCGGTCATCATCATCGACAAAGAGGGCGAGTTTTCTACGCTGCGGGAAAAGTTCGGCTTCGTTCTCGTCGGGCAAGGGGGCGAGACGCCCGCCGACGTGCGCTCGGCCAAGCTGCTGGCGGAGAAACTGCTCGAGCTGCGCGCCTCGGCCGTCTGTGACCTACAGGAGCTGAAGCATGAGACCCGGCATGAGTGGGTCAAGACCTTCGTCAACGGGCTGGTAGATGCGCCCAAGCGGCTCTGGGGCCCGAGAGTTGTTGTGATAGATGAAGCGCATGTCTTCTGCCCTGAAAAAGGCCAAGGAGAATCGCCCGCCTATGGAGCTGTCGCCGACCTAGCCGGAGTCGGCCGCAAACGTGGAATCGGCGTGGTGCTGGCGACCCAGCGCCTTTCCAAACTGAGCAAGAACGCCACCGGGGAGATGTATAACCAGGCCGCCGGCCCCACGGCGCGCCAAGCTGACCGGGACCGCGCTGCCTACGAGATGGGCATTTCGAACCGCCCAGAAATCAAGGAATTTTCCGAAACGCTGCGGACCTTGGAGCGCGGCCACTTCTTTTTCCAGGGCCGCGCTATTTCGATGGATCGCATTCTGGTTGCGGTAGCGCCGGTAGAAACCACGCATCCAGATGTAGGCTCGAAAAACTACAAGGCCCAGCCGCCGCCGCCGCCGGAAAGGGTCAAGGCCTTGCTGCCCAAGCTCAAAGACTTGCCGCAGGCCGCCGAAGAGAAGGCCAAAACCGAGGCTGAATTCCGCAGCGAAATCCGGTCGCTGAAAGCCCAACTGCGAGCGGCGGTAGCTACCAGCACTAATACCGCAAAGCTAATACCTCAGAAGGTAGTCGAGAAAGTTATCGACACGCGGGCGATTGAACGGGCCGTGGGCCCGGCGATGAAACAGATTGCGGGCTTCCGCGCTTTATTGGAGGAAGCAATGAAGATGATCGTGAAGGTGAACGCCATTGGATTCGAGGGCACGACGCTGAAGCCAGAGGAGATCACCGAAGTGCTGGCGGCGACAGCCAGGGAAGTTGCCAAACTCGCGAAACAAAAACTAACTGCGCGCGCCGGGCAATTCGAGACACTCAAAAGGGACACCAACCGCCTGCTGGCGAAAATGAAAAACATCCTCTCACAGGAGGACATCGCGGTGGACGTAAAAGTCACGCATACCAAGCCCTTCTCCATAGCGTCGCAGGCTCCGAGGGCCTTGCCACGACCGCTGGCCAGTCAGGCGCCGCCACCCGATGGCATCACTCGCCGGCAGGCAGACATCCTGCGGGCCCTGGCGGAATTCGAGGCCATCGGCCGCAATGAAATCCCGCGCACCTGGGTGGCGGCGCGCGCCGGGGCCAGCCACCGCTCCAGCGCCTACGGCAACAACCTGGGGGCCCTGCGCTCGGCGGGCCTGATTGAGTACGGCGCCAACTCCAGCGTCCGTCTGTCTGCCAGCGGCCGCGACGCCGTGCCGCAGATTCCCGCGCCGCTTTCGACAGAGGAAATGCTGGAGAGCTGCCTCAAGATCATCGGCGTCAAGCAAGGGGCCATCCTCAAAGCCCTGCATGAAGTTTATCCCGAAAGCCTGAGCCGGGAAGAAGTCGCCGACCGCGCGGGGAGTTCGCCGCTCAGCAGCGCCTACACCAACAATCTGGGGGCGCTGCGCTCGGCGGGGATGATCGAGTACGGCCCCGGCAGCATGGTGAAGTGCGCCGACTGGCTGTTTATCGACTGAGATGACAATGGACACCATCGCCGCGCCCGTTCGACAAGCTCAGGGCGAACTCTTGGAAAGAGTTCGCGACCCGCTGGCCGCGGTGCGCGCCAACAAGATGCGCCACGCCCACGCGCTGGCCTCCGCCATTTTCCGTTACTACAGAGACCAAGAAGCGCCGGGCACCGGCCAGGACCTTTCTGAATTCCAGCGGGCGTTGATTCTGAAAACCGCCGCCGAGCTGGGCTTTCCCGTCGCCAGCCGTGCGGAGCTGAGCGGGCTCCAACTCGCCAAAGTCTGCAACGCGCTGCGCAACCGCATGGATGAGCTGGGCATTCCGATTCCGCGTAGTTCGCGGAATCGCCCTGACCCTTCGGCAGGCTCATGGTCATCCCGAGCGGAGTCGAGGGATGAGCGAAGTCGAAGGGCCGACACCGGCCAAACAGTCGGCGAGTTGCTGGCGGTCATTTTCGACCTGGCCGGCCAGGTGGGGTGGGACCAGGCGCAGCTCGACCGCTTCACAATCCGCCAACTCCGCGGCTACGGCACCAGCCAGATCGAGAGCGAGGAGCACGCCCAGGCGGTGCTGGGCGGCTTGAAAGGCATCCAGCGGCATACCCATTCGGCTGGTGAGCGAAAGTCGAAGGCCAGGGAGCAACTATGAAACGAGCGATTGTCGCCACGATGCTTCGACTAACGCTCAGCATCTCCGCGCTGGCGCTCCTGGCTTCCCTTAGCTCGAGCTTTCAGCGGTGGGCATCACCGGCTCGGAGCTGGTGCTCCTCCAGCCCAAAGTGACCTGCACGCTCACCGCCGGCGCCATCCAGAGCTCCCCCGCCTGCACCGTCAAGGGCAACGACACCATCACCTCGCCCACCGGCACTTATTATTGCATCGGCGTCGTCTCTTCCGGCGGGCAGAAGCTCATGGCTGCAAGACCGTACTCAATTATAGGAGCCACCTTCAATTTGGGGATGGCAAGCCAGCTTGCCGACAAGGCCTGCAAATGAGCACGAGACCTCGGCCGGTACTCCGCTACCACGGCGGGAAGTGGAGGCTGGCCCCGTGGATCATCTCACATTTCCCCGAGCACCGCGTCTACGTCGAGCCATTCGGGGGTGCGGCCAGCGTTCTGCTGCGCAAGCCACGCTCCTACGCAGAGGTCTACAACGACATCGATGGCGAAATCGTCGCGGTGTTCAGGATCTTGCGTGAGCCTCGCTCGGCAGCGCAGTTGCGTAGGCTGCTCCACCTGACCCCTTTTGCCAGGGCCGAATTCTTGCTGGTCCATAAAAATCATTCCGAGCCGCTGGAGAGAGCGCGCCGAACCATCATCCGATCCTTCATGGGGTTCGGCTCCGATTCTATCTGGCGCAGGTCAGGATTTCGGTCAAACTCCAACCGCTCTGGCACCATTCCCGCGCATGATTGGGCTAACTTGCCAGCCGCCCTGGAGTATGCGACTGAGCGCCTGCGAGGAGTGGTGATTGAAAACCGGAACGCGTTGGAAGTCATTCAGCAACACGATTCGCCCCAGACGCTGTTCTATGTAGACCCTCCCTACCCCCATGGTGTCAGGAGAGATGACAAGCGATATCGGCATGAGATGGACGATGGAGGCCATCGAGCCCTGGCCACGCGCCTCCGATCTGTTGACGGCAAAGTCGTCCTGAGCAGTTACCCTGGCAAGCTTTATTCGCAGCTCTACCGCGGCTGGAGGTCTGTCCGTCGCCACGCGCTGGCTGACGGCGCCAGGCCAAGGACTGAAGTTCTGTATATAAATTTTCTTCAGGAGGCCAAATGAAGCTCATCCGTGTCTATCTGTGCGCATCACTGGTCGCGCTCTTCCTGGCTTTGCCGGCCTACGGGGCTACGACTGTGGTCGGCACGGTCCGCGACGCCGCCGGCACCCTGGTCACCGGGAAAATCCTGCTCACCCTCTCCCAGGAAGGCACGGTCCCCGACCCGGCGCTCATCCTGGGCGGCGACCCCAACACCATCTCCTGCGAGGTGACCGCCGGCATCATCACCGCCTGCGTGGTGCGCGGCAATGACGAGATCCAGCCCGCCGGCACCCGCTACTACATCCGCCTCATCACCGCCACCGGGCAGGAGATCCTGCCCCGGCGGACCTACAACGTCTTCGGCGCCAGCTGGGACATCGGCACGCAAACGCCGCTGCCCATTGCCGTCCAGCTCGGCATCCACGGCGAGTCGCTGCACTCCGGCGACATCGTCCCCGCCGCCAATCAGAATTTCGGCGCTTACTACTCAGACTTCAGCGTCATCCCCGCCCCGGCCAATCCCGCCAGCGGCACCCGCCGCCTCTTCATCAATACGGTCACCGGCGAGATGAGCGTGCGCACCTCCGCCGGCACTACGGTTTCGCTTGAAGGCGCGGGCGGGGCCAGTTCATTCACCGACCTCACCAGCGGCACCAACCTTACCGCGGCCATGCTGGTGGGCTCGGGCGCTTCGCTGGGCTTCACCGGGACCGGCACCCTCAACGCCAAGTCGGTGAACGGAGTCATCTTCTCCAACTTCGAGGGCCTGGGGAAAATCCCCATCGGCCAGGGCGACGGCACCGCTGCCTGGGCCGATCCTCTGGTCCAGGGCACCACGGCCCACGACGCCGCCGGCTCCACCACCAACCCGGTGCTGAGTGGTTGCTACGCTTCCGCGGCCGCGCCGGCCGATGTCTCGGCCGACATCGACGCCGTGCGCACCTGGTGTTTGCGCAGCGGGGCCATCGTCTCTCAGCTCGTGCATTCCGGCGTGTTGATTGATCCGCGCGCCATTCGCGCCCTCACCAGCTCTGACGTGGTGAGCGCCGCGCAATCGGGCACCTGGACGGTCCAGCCCGGCAACACTGCCAATACCACCGCGTGGCTCTTCAAGCTTTCGCAGACCTCGACCGACAACGACGTAGATGTGCTCACGTTGCCCGCGCTGCCGACCGGCGCGAACACTATCGGCGCGGTGACGCAGGCCAGCGGCCCCTGGACAGCGAATCAGACGCAACTCAACTCCGTCGCGCTGGCCTCGCCCTTCGACGCCGACACCGGCGCCGGCACACAAAACCTGCCCGGAGTCTCTCTGCGCAAAGCCGCCAGCGGCGGGTCGGTAGAGCTCGGCACTTCCACCGACCCGGTGCGCACCGACCCTACCGGCACCACTACGCAGCCGGTCAGCGGGACAGTGACGGCCAACGCCGGCACAGGCACCTTCACGGTAAGTGGAACCGTCACGGCGAACGCCGGGACCAACCTCAATACCTCGACGCTCAGCCTGGAAGCGACGCAGGCGGATGTCCGCACTTCGGTGCAGCTCATTGACGACGTCGTCCATGCCACCAACGCGGCGCTCGGCAAAGCCGCCGCCGTCGCCGGCCAGCTCGATGACACCGCCAGCACAGCGGCGACGGAAGACAACGTGGCCTCGGCGCGCATCACCGCCCAGCGCGCCCTCCATGCCAACCTGCGCAACAATGCCGGGACGGAAGTCGGAACATCCGGCGCCCCCTTGCGCACCGACCCCACCGGGACAACTGCTCAGCCAGTTACCGACAACGCCGGCTCGTTAACCGTCGACCAAGCCACCGCCACCAACCTGAAAGCGGAGGTAGTAGGACCGACAGCCGACAACGCCGCCAACCCCACGGCAAAACTTTCTGTCCTGCCGGCGCGAGCCAATGCCTCTGCCCCCACCTGGACAGAAGGAAATGTTGTCCCCCTTTCGGTCGACACCAGCGGCGCGTTGCGCACCACCGGGGGAGGCGGCGGGACGCAATACGCCGAAGATACCGTTCACGCTTCCGGGGACACTCTCACCCTGGCGGGAGTTGTGCAGCAAACAGCCGATGCCGCGCTCTCCGGTGATGGCGACCGCTCGTTACTTCAAGTCGATGCCTCCGGCTTCCTGAAAGTCAACATCAAGGCCGGCGCAGGCTCGGGCGGCACCGCCGCGGCCGACAACTCCACCTTCACCGGCGGGACCACCAACGTCACCCCTATGGGCGCGCTCTACGACACCACGCCGCCCACCATCACCGACGGGAACGTCGGCGCGCCCCGCATGGACGTGAACCGCCTGCTGATGGTCAACGTCGCTGCCGGAGGCGCGGGCGACGGCAAGATTCTCGACGGCACCGCCGCCGGCCAGGCCGACGTCATGAGCTCCGCGCCCGCGGGCACTGAAGAAGGCCTGGTGGTCCGCCCCATCGTCAGCGGCACGCAGGCCGTCTCCATCACCGCCGGGAACTTCCCCGACAACGAACCCTTCAACGTGGCTCAAATGAACGGCGTGGCCGTCACCATGAATGCGGGCGCCGTAGGGACGGGCGTGCAGCGCGTGGTGCTGGCCAATAACGAAGCCTTACCCCCCGGCACCAATATCATCGGGGCTCTCACCGCCAACCAATCCGTGAACGTCAATCAGATCGCCGGCTCGGCGGTTTCCACCGCCGCCGCCGGCGTGCAGAAAGTGGGCGTGGTGGGGAACGCCGGGGCCACGGTGGATAGCACCGTCGGCGCTGGCACGGCCCCCACCAACCAGGTCGTCGGCGGCTCTGTGTTCAACGCCACCGCTCCCGCCCCCACCACGGGGCAGGCGATGGCGCAGCAGGCCGACCAGTCGGGCAACCTCCGCACCATTCCCGGGATGGCGACCGCCACGCTCTCGGCGTGGACGAGCGGCACCTCGGTCAACGCCACCCAGAACATTTTCACCAATAGCGGCGTCGGGGCGGCGCTGGTCCACCTGGTCGAGACCACTACCATCACCGCCGGCGCCATCACTTTCGAAGTTACTTACGACAACACCAACTGGGTGACGATTCCGGCAGACGCGGCGCTCGACCCGGCCTCCACCACCTTCGCCCAGATTTCTCTGCCTTACACCTTGCAGGCCAGCACCAACAAACCCTTCCTGCTGATGGGCAAGGGCTGGCAGGGCTTGCGCATCAAGCTCTCGACCGCCATCACCGGCACCGGCAGCGTAACCCCCAATTACGCCCTGCTCTCCAACGAGCCGGCCAAGAGCGTCATCGCCCTTTCTCCCACCGCCGCCAATTTCAACGCCACCGCTACGCTTTCGCAGACCGGCAGCAACAATGATGTGGACGTGCTGACCTTGCCGGCGCTGGTGGCCGGCACGGCCAACATCGGAGACGTTGATGTGCTGACCTTGCCGGCTCTGGTGGCCGGCACGGCCAACATCGGAGACGTTGATGTGCTCACGCTGCCCAGCGTCACCATCGTCACGTTCCCCGACAATGAGCCCTTCAACCTGGCGCAAGTCGCCGGGACCGCCACCGTCACCGGAGGCGTAGCCGGCTCGCAGGGGGTCGGCGGGCTGGCCGCCTCCGGCGCAGCCAAGGCGGGGAGTCCTGTCCAGGTGGGCGGGGTGTTCAACACCACGCAGCCCACCGTCACCACCGGCCAGGCCGTAGAGCTTCAAGCGACCGCACGGGGGGCGCTGATAGTAGCCTCCGGCGTAGATAACATGAACGTGGCTCAAGCCACGGCCGCGAACCTCAACATGCGCCCCGACGACAGCGGGGCCACCGGCTCGGCGGTTCCGGCGCGCGCCGTCTATATCGGCGGAAACGCCACCGGCAACCTGACCGGGATGATTTTCTGCGACAATACCGCCACCTACAACGCCGCCACCTCGGGGTCGACGCAGCTCGTGGCCCTGACGGCGAGCCAGATCATTTACATCTGCGGCTACACCATCACCAGCAATTCCGCCACCGGGGTGGACGTGAAATTCGTCTACGGCACCGGCACCAACTGCGCCACCGGGCCGACCGACATGACGCCGCCCTACACGCTCGACACCGACTTGATGGCCGGGATGGTCTCGAACCGCGTCTATGGCAACGCGCTCAAGACCGCGGCCTCGAATGCCCTCTGCCTCAATGCTTCAGCGGCGGTCACCGTCAGGGCCGAAGTGCAGTACACGAAATTCTGAATCTAAGGGAGGCACCAACATGCACCGTTCGAAGATTTATCTAGCCATCTTTCTCTGCCTGCTGCTGGCGATGCCTGCTCAAGCCGCCTGGTCAGTCCTTAATAACCTGGGCCTGAACAACGACAAAACGAGCACCCACACCTCTTTTACCATCACCACCACGGCAGCTGCTGAAGTCAACAACGTCATTGTCGTGTGCGCAGCCTGGGATAATACGGAGACGACAGACGTCGAGGCCACCCATATTTCCGTCAGTGACTCGGCTGGCAACAGCTACAGCCTAGCCAAGGACTTCAACAACGGCCAGGGCGCGGCGGCGGCGGGAGCCAACGCGACAATCTTTTATTCAAAGGTCACAACTCAACTGAACAACGGCGCGACCATCACCATCACCTCGGATACGGCCCGCATTGCCAGCGGAGCCCAAGCGCAAGAGTTCGGCATTGCTTCCGGCAATGTCGTTTCGGTTGAAGGCGGCGCCACCGCAGCGGACGATGGCGTTGACCCCTCATCCATGGCAATCAGCAGCCTCGCCTCGGGGGAATATCTTTGGTTCCACTGCTTGGCTGGCGAAGGCCCCGGAACGGACACCTACACAGCTAGCAGCAACTACGCGGCCTGCAATACTGGTAGCGGCGGTGGTACATCAGGGGGTGGTGCCGCCTCCAACATGCAAGCATATTGCGAGCACAGAATTTTCACCGGGACCAGCGACTCGGTGGATTTTGCCTCTACCACCGCCGACCGCGACTACGCCCAAACTTATGTGGCGTTGAAAGAGGCTGCTGCGGCGGCAACCACCTGCCAGAAAACTTTACTGCTCACCGGAGCCGGATGCTAGGAATCGATGAAAGATGAACTTTGTCATTCTGAGCCCTTGCCTGCCAGGGCGGCGAAGAATCTGCTTTTGTGGTTGAAAGTTGCTGCCTTGGCGGCCCTGGTAGTTTGCGGCTTCATCCTGGCCGACCTCCTCTGGGAAGCCCAGGCGCTGGGCCACGAATCCCGCGCCGTGGTCGGGCAAATCAAAGCCACACTGCCTGAAACCATGACCGGCCTCAACCGCGCCACCGCCGCGCTGGAGGCGGCCGCTAAGGAAGCCGGCGCCCGCGCCATGGAGTTGAAGGCTGCCACCGATGAGCTGAACGCGGCGGCGAAGAATACACGCATCGGCACCGGCGAGCTGGCGGTCACGGCCCGGCGCATCAACGACGAGCTGCTCCCGCCCCTGGTGAGCGCGGCCCAGCGCGGCGACAGCCTGCTCGCCTACGCCCAGGAGACGCTGCCGGGCACCGTCGCCGAGCTCGATGCCATCCTGCAGCGCATCGGCGCTGCCTCCGATCAGTGGGCGCAGAGTTCCATCGAGCATAAGAAATCCTCGGTGGAGTTGACCGCGGCCATCGCTGCCCTACGGCAGATTCTCGACGACCCGGCCACGCGGGCCTTGCCCGAGGACGTCCATCGGCTCCTGGTCCAGGCCGAGAAAGCCGCCCGCGCCGGCAAGCTCTCGCTGGCTACCTCTATTATTGTTGCTATCGCCGGCGCGGTCGCCGGGGCGCTGCATTGAGTTCGTTTGGGTAGGGCAAGGGCTTGCCCCTTGCCGGTTATGGGAAATCAGCCCTGGGAGGGGAGCCCAGATGTCGACGCGGGGGTGCGTCATGGCTTCTCGGCTCTGTGCCTGCGGCTGCCGGCAGACTTTTACGCCCAGCCGGCCGCATCATCGTTACGTCTCGTCGGAGCACCGCTTCAAAACCTGGGCGGCTGGCCGATCCAAGAGGGCAAAGCGCTGGTCGGGCAACGGTCATAAAACCCCTGCCAAACGCGTTGCAACGCGTTGGCACGCGGGATCGACCCCCTGGCTAGGGGTCCGGTGCCCCTCCTGCCGTGGGCGCTGCCTGACGCGAAGGACGCATCGGCCCCGTGAGTACGAGGCTCATTGCCCCGTCGGGTGCCCCCCTTTCCGTTTCCACATCCCGACTCAGCGCCGGAGGCAAAGTTGGAGCTGAAAAAACTCCTCTATCGTTACGGCGAAGCCGCCCAGCTCCTTGGTGTATCAGTCCGGCACATCCGGCGCCTGGTGGACGAGGGAAAGCTGGAGCGCGTGTTCATCGGCAAGACCCTCCACAGCGCCCGCATTACTGCTTCATCTATAGAAAGGTATGTGGCAGAACTGGTGCGACGGAACGGGTCCATCCTCAACCCAGCCTAAAAAAGTGTGACTGCCGCGGCCCCACGCTGCCAGTGCTATCTCCCTGCCCGCCGCACCTTTCTGCCAGCCTAGAGTCTGGATGAACTGGGGTTGCTGCGGCACGGCGCTGCTAGCTAACCAGTAGGGGGCCGGAATCGGCCCCCTCTATCCCGAAGCCTCAGGGGCCGAATGAGTGGACGACGAACGGCTGTCCAACGACTTCACGCTGGCGGAAATGGTGCGCTCGAAGACCGCCGAGCGGCTGCACATCTGGAACCACCCCACCCGGGAAGAAATCGAGAATGGGCGCCAGCTCTGCCTGCTGGTCCTGCAACCGGTCCGCGAGCGCTGGGGCCCGCTGCGAATCACCAGCGGCTTTCGCACCCCGGTGTTCAACCAGGCCATCCACGGGCGGCCGAACTCCGACCACCAGTGGCGTTTTGGCGCGGCCGCCGATTTCATTCCGCTCGAGGCCAAGCTCCAGGAAGTTTTCGATTGGGTCCGGCTCGAGTCGGGCTTGCCGTTCGACCAGGTGGTGCTGGAGCGCGGCCGGATGGCGCAGCACGAGTTCGACGACTGCATCCACATCTCCTGGCGGCCCGACGGGTTGGGGGGGCGCCGGCAGGCTTTTCTCGGCCCCACGCACAACCTGGGGTCGTACGAATCGCAAGAGGTCAGGGCATGAAGCGCAGGGAGGGGTGATGGGAATCAAAAAGGCCTTCAAAGCACTGGGGCGTTTCTTCAAGAAAGCGGGGCTGGCGCTCTTCGGCCAGCCGGCGCTCAATAAGCTGGCCGCCGCCGGCAAAGCCTTGCTGAATTCGGCCCTGGGCAAGATCGTCTGGGCGGTCGTGGCGGAGCTCGAAGCCAGCACGCTCCCCGGAGCCGACAAGCGCCGCGCGGCCTTCGAGAAGATTGTCGCCCAGGCCAAGGCCGCCGGCCTGGAGGTCAAGGATTCCTTCATCAATCTCCTCATCGAGCTGGCGGTGCAGCGCCTGAAAGGACTCATCGAACGATAATGAACCAATCGCCCCCAACCGAATTCTACCGCCCCAGCGACGCCCCCCTATCTCCCTCTGCGGCCCCCCCTCCCGCCGAAGAAGCCAAAGGGGACAAGGGCGCGCGGCGCCTCAAGACCGCCGGGGCAGCGGTGGGAGGCGCAGGGCTGCTCTATCTTTTGGTCGAGAAGCTCAGCCCGGAACAAATTGTTCAGCTCGCCGAGAAGTTGGGAGGCCCGCTGATTCTCGCCCTGGCGGTGATTCTGGTGGGCTTCAAGGTGGGCTCCCGCATGGCCAGCGCCATGCACCGCCAGGCCACCGAGCTGGGCTACATGCGCGGCTCGGTCAGCGCCATCGCCTCCAACCTGAATGAGTTCACCAGCAAAGATTACGAGCGCCACGCCATGCTGACCGCGGTGCGGGCGTCGCTCGGTTCGTTGCACGAAAAGATGGACAGGCTCCTGGAAGCGAAATCGGGAGGGTTGAGTGCATGAAGCGCAACTCCGCCAGCGTGGGCGGCCGGCAGGCGACCCGCGCCGCCGCCATTCGCCAGCTCATCACCCTACACCCGGAGGCTATGAGCTTCGTCGCTCTCCAGGAAGCGCTCATCATCGAGGGCTACCCGACGCCGGACCGCGAGCTGGCCTCCGACCTCGACTATCTGGAGCAATCCGGCTACGTGAAGCTGGAGCGGCTGAAGCCGCGGCTGAAACCAGCCCGCATCACCCAAATTTCGTTGACACGCAAGGGAATGGATCTCTGGGAGCGGCGCCTCGCACCCGATCCCGGCGTGGCCTTGTGACCCATTCGGCAGGCTCAGGGTCATCCCGAGCCTGTGGAGGGATGATGAATGAAGCCGCAGCTCAAGAACGAGCGGGGCCAGAAAGGCTCGGTAGCCCCGCGCCCCAAATCGAAAGTCCCGTTGGCAGCCGACCGGCTGCCGGAGGCCGCTCTCGATTTCATCCACGAGAAGCTGCGGGGCTTTGTCCCCGACGCCGAGATTGCGCGGGAGGTCAACCGCCGCTGGCCGAAAGAGATTGCCGAACTTTACCGCCGTGGGATGCAGCCCAAGCACGTCGGAGCCTTCCGCCGCCATCGCTACGAGTCGCTGCGGGGGACGCTGGAGGAGGCCGACAAGGTGCTGGCGGCCGTGGGGCTGGCCAGGCATCCGCGCAGCGAAGCCATGCGCGAGATCCTGCAGCGCGTGTTTGTGGTGCGCAGCGAGAAATTCGCCCAGGCCGATCTGGCGCTGCTCATGCGGGCGCTGATGGACCGCGAGACGGTGCGGCTGCGCGAGCGGCAGCTCGACCAGGAGCAGGAACGCCTGGACCTGGAGCGCCAGAAATTCGAGCGGATGGCCGCCGCCGGCAAGAAGCTGGTGGCCGGCATCGAGAAGGGCGCGCGCTCGGGCTCGCTCAAGCGCCTGGCCGCGCAGGTGAAAGCGGAGTTTGGGCTCGATGAAGATTAAAGCCAATCCGACCCAGCGTCTCCTGGCGGGGCTCAAGCTCTACGCCTACCAGAAGCGCTGGATCCGCGACGAGGCCCGCTTCAAGCTGGCCGCCAAGGCGCGCCAGATCGGCTACACCTTCGCCGCTGCCCTGCGCGTGGTGTTGCGCCGCCTGGAAAAGCCTGGGCTCACGGTATGGATTTCCGCCTCCGACCGGCAGTCACGCGAGGCCATGGAGCACGTCAAGCGCTTCCTGCGCCTGGCCCGCGTCATCGCCGAATTCGCCGAGATTGAGTTCGACCCTGAAACCAAAGTCCAGTCCGCCACGCTGCCCAACGGCTCCCGCATCCTGGCGCTGCCGGCCAACCCCGACACCGTGCGCGGCTATGCCGGCGACGTCGTGCTGGACGAGTTCGCCTACCACCGCGACGCCGAGGCCATGTGGCGCGCCGCCTTCGCCATCGCCAGCCGCGGCTACCAGCTCGAAGTCATCAGCACCCCCAACGGCGCCCGCGGCCGCTTTTACGATCTGGCCCGCGCCGCCGGCTTGGTCGAGCCTTCGCCGGCCCAGCGCGCCGCCGGGCAGTGGTCGGAGGGCGTGTGGTCGGTGCACTGGTGCGACATTCACCAAGCGGTCGCAGAAGGCTGTCCGCTCAACATCGAGGAGCTCAAGGCCGCCGCCATCGACCGCGACACCTGGCTGCAAGAGGAAGAGGTGGTCTTCCTCGCTGACGCCGACCACTACTTCCCGCCCGAGCTCATCATCGGCTGCGAGTCGGTGGACGCCTGGACCGATCCGCCGGGAGGCTGGGTGGCGCATGGCCCGCTCTACCTCGGCTACGACGTCGGCCGCAAGCGCGACCTTTCCATACCCTGGCTCTGGGAGAAGCTGGGCGATGTGCTGTGGACCCGCAAGGTCGTGGTGCTGGAGCGCACGCCCTTCCACGCCCAGCAAGAAGTCCTCCACGCCCATCTGGCCGGCGTGCTGCGCGGCTGCATCGACGCCACCGGCCTGGGCGCCATGCTCGCCGAAGAGGCGCAGCGCAAGTTCGGCGCCAAGGCCGAGCCGGTCGACTT
>CAYTXK010000027.1:9202-15723 GCA_964441645.1 uncultured Acidobacteriota bacterium | reverse complement strand
CGGTTACGGCTCCTACCACTATCGCTACGCCTCCGGCCGTGAAGGCGACTGGCCCGTCGTCGGCCTTTCCAGCCGCAAGGACTACATCTCCTTTTACAGTTGCCTCTCCGACGGCAAGCAGTACGTCGCCGAGATGTACAAGAAGCACCTCCCCAAGGCCAACATCGGCAGGAGCTGCATTCGCTTCAAGCGGCTGGCCGACGTTGACCTCCGCGTCCTCGCCCGCATCATCAAAGCAAACGAAGCCCTCGCCCGGAAACTCGCGAAGAAGTGACCGCGGAGATCCTTCATTTCAACAGCAAAACCAGCACCCGGCCGTCGGAGCGGTAGGCTCCGCCGTGGGTTGTGGTCGCCTCGCGCACGGGCACGGGCAGGCGGAGGTAGCCGAAGCCGGCGACGCTCCCCGTCTCCCGCAGAGTCGCCCCAATGAACTCCCGCTCCTTGTCCACCTCCGGGTCGATGCGGTGCGTGATGTCGCCGGTGCGCCGGTCCTCCTCGAATCCAATGTCGTGCGTGCCGGCACCGAGCCAAATGGTGTCGCCGTCGGTGGTTTTCCACGGGCTCTTCCAGAGGCGGAAGTGGTGTCGCTCGGCGATGACGGCCACCGGGTCGGCGCGGGCGAAGCCGATGTCCTGGGCGCGGCCGAAGAGGAACAGCTCGCTCATCGGAAGCTCGGTGTAGACGCGCTTGTTCAAGATGCTCTCGACAATGCGCACCGCCGCTTCCGTCGGCGTGCGGTCCACTTCCTTCCAACCGGCGGCCTTCAGGGCCTTCTCGACCTCCTCGCGCGAGCCCACCAGCACAAAGTTCACCATGTCGCCCGCTGTGCCGTCTTTGTCGGTCACCCTTGTGGGCAGCAGCTCGGTGAACTTCTTCAGCGATAGCTTTTCCTTCGAAGCGGCAGGGAGTGCTGCGCCTGCCAGCATCACCGCCAGTGCAAGGTGTGTGGCCGTACGCTTCAACCGGAGCATGCTTCCCCCATCGTCAGCTTAGATTCACGGAGTCGGCTCAGGGTTGAGTCGGCGGCAGAGGGTCAAAGCGGCTGGAGGCGGCGTTCCAGCGGAAGCGGAGCATGGTGCCGGGCTGAGGCTCGTCGTTCACGCGGCAAGTAGTCGCGGAAGTGATTTCGAGCAGCTCGCCCTGCGGGCTGCGCGTGTACGTGACCTCGGAGTTGCAGATTTCCTCGGTGTCGCCGGCTTCGTCATCGTGCTCGTAGTCTTCTTGCACGCGGTCGAATTGCAGTGCGATAACGCCGGCCGGGAGGACGAGGTAGAGCAGCGATTCACGCCGCCAGGCGCTGGGGCCGTCGCAGCAGGGGTTGTCGCTGGAACTGGTCACCAGCAGCTCGACCAACTCCCCCTCGTGCTGCGGAAATGACTGCAAGGAATCCAGGTGGAACAGGTCGGAGCAGTTGTCACAGTCGTCCGCCAGTGGGATCAGCCGCAGGCGCGCTCCGCTGGCTTCAAAGACGAGCAGACCCAGGCGCTCGTCAAAATAGGTGGCGTAGTCCGGGTAAGTGGATCCGCAACGGAAGGCGGTGAGCGCTTCGATGGAGCCCGGGTGCAGTTGCCACGCCAATGACCGGATACTCCAGTGAGCGGTTCCCTGGGCGAAGTCGCCCCAGTGAGAAATCATGCGGGGGCAGGCGTCGCGGAGATTCGCGGGCAGCAAGTCGATCAGGCTGCGCTCTAACTCGGCGGAAAAGACAGAGCTTCTGGCGGTGGCCGCCTGCTGGAGGGCAGGCGCGAGGGCGGCGCGGACGGCTTCGGGAAAAGTGATGGTGGCGTCAAGCTGCGGCAAGTTGATCTGGGCAGTGGCGGGCGCAGCCAGCAGCATCGCGAAGCCACAGAGGCACAGAGACTGGATGGGAGGGATCTTGGACACCCGAGGCTCCTAACCAGGCCGGATCAGTAAAACAAATACTTGCGCCACTTTTCTTCCGCCTTGCCCAGCAGCCGCATGAGGTGGCGGTTGGTGTGGAGGTTGTAAGGGCGCGGGCGGCGGATGAGCATCAGCCCGGCCTCCTCCGGCGTGCGGTCGCCCTTGATGTTGTTGCAGCGGTAGCAGCAGGCCACCAGGTTGTCCCAGGAGGTGGTGCCGCCCCGGGAGCGGGGAATCACGTGGTCGAGCGTGAGCTCGGCCGCGGGGAAGATCTGGCCGCAGAACTGGCAGGTGTTGCGGTCACGCAGCAGGATGTTCTTGCGGGAGAGAGCGCGGGTTTGGAGCGGGATGCGCCGGTATTCCAGCAGGCGGATGACGGACGGCACACGCAGGGTCACCGAGGGCGAGTGCACCTCGGCGTGATTCTCCTCCTCGGTGCGCGCCACGCCCTTCAGCACCAGTACGATCGCCCGCCGCACCGCGGTAACGTGGACGGGCTCGTAGGTGGCGTTCAGCACCAGCACCGGCGTGTGCATCATGCCGCTGGACATTTTCGTCCTATATCTCCTGCACCACCCGGGCCACCGTAACCGCATTCACCTGCGCCGCCCCCGCTTGCTTCAGGGCGCGGGCACAGGCGCTCAGCGTCGCCCCGGTTGTACATACATCATCTAGTAATAAGATGCGGGCAGAGTCAAGTTTTCTCTCAGTGGCGAAGGCGCCGCGGACGTTTTCTTCGCGCTGGGCCGGTGTCAGGCCGGTCTGGGAGGGTGTGTCCTTGATGCGGCGCAGCCAGCGGGGCTCAACCGGCAGTTTGGTCCAGCGGCTCAGTTCCCGCGCCACCAGCTCCGCCTGGTTGAATCCGCGGGCGCGCTGCCGCCGCCGGTGCAGCGGGACGGGAACGAGGGCGTCCACCTGCGCCAGCTCCGGTTGCTGGCTGATCACCAGCGCCAGCCAGCCCGCCAGCAGTCGCGCTAGCGGCTCGACGCCGTTATATTTTAAAAGCACAATCAGCGCCCGTAACTCGGCGTCATAGGCGCCGAAGGAGCGCAGGCGGTCCAGGTCGGTCTCCCCCTGCCGGCAGGGGCCGCAGAGAGCCAGCTCGTTCGAGGCCAGCACGGCGGCGGAGAGCGGCCGCTGGCAGCGGTCGCAAGAGACCAGCAGTTCCAGCGGTCGCACCCGTCCCAGGCAGCTCGGACACACCGGGACGCGCGAGGCGGAAGTCAGCAGCTCATCGCAGAGGCGGCAGCGGGCGGCAAAGAGTACGCTGGCTAGGCCATCCAGCAGCGGGCGGGCGGCCCAACGTCGCCGAAAGGAAGCCAGCAGGCTACCGCGCGTCTCGACTCTCGCGTCGGGCGCGGGCGCTGGCTCGGCTGGGTCGGGGTCGGGGCTGAAGACGAATTACTCCTCTAAGAGCGTTAGAGCAAACCCTGCTCCTGCTTTTCCTGGCAACCGATGCAGTGACGCGCCCAAGGCACCGCCTCCAGGCGCTTCAGTTGCACTTCTTCCTGGCAGTGAACGCAATTGCCAAAACCACCGTTCTTGATGCGGCCGAGGGCTTCGTCGACCAATTGCAGAATGAAGCGCTCGTTGTTCGACTGGCTGAAGAGAAACTCTTTGGTGTAGGAATTGGCGGCTTTGTCGGCGATGTCCTGGGTGTCATCGTCGGTGGCGCGGCCTTCCTCTTCGGCCATCGCCATCAAGCGCTGCAGCTCTTCGCGCTTTACTTCGAGCTTCTTTTTGTAATACTCGAGGCGCTTCTTATCCATTCTGGAGTTCCTCGGCAGCCCCTTCCGGTGGAGGCGAACTATAAATTTTACGGGCGAGCGGAAATTCTGTCAAGCCGACCCGACCGCCTCCGCCCCCGCTTGTCGGCCCGCTATTCTTGACAATGCCGGCGCGCGGACGTATAAGCGCCTCGTACTGGCGTAGGACGCAGGCTTTTTTCTCTCTCAAGGGAGCCATCCGATGACATACCGTCGTATCTGTGGGGCAATCGCATTGGTTTTGCTAGCCGGCCTGACACTGGCCGCTCAGACTTTCCGAGGCACCATCGTAGGCACGGTCACCGATCCGAGCGGGGCCGTGGTGGTGGGGGCCAAGGTCACGGTCAAGAATGTGGACACCGGCCTGGAGCGAACCGCTACCACCGACGACACGGGCTTCTTCAGCGTCACCGAGCTGGCCATCGGGAATTACAGCGTCAGCGTCGAGCAACAGGGCTTTCAGCGGACGGTGGCCAGCGGGGTTCGTGTCGAGGTGGCGGCAGAACGCCGCGTGGATATCACCCTCCAACCCGGAACCGTGTCCCAAACAGCCGAAGTGACCGCCAGTGTGCCTTTGGTCGAGACCAGCTCCAACGTGCTCGGCGGTTCCTTCGAGAGCAAGCAGGTCCTTGACATGCCGCTCAACGGCCGCGACTTCACCAAGCTGCTCATCATGGTGCCGGGAGCGGCCGGCGAGCCCAATGCGGGGGGCGACTCGCCGGGCTCCTTCGGGCTTTTCAGCGTCAACGGCAACCGCGGCCGCTCGAATAATTTCCTGCTCGACGGCACGGACATGAACGACGGCTACCGCAACTTGCCCTCCATCAATCAGGGCGGCGTGTTCGGGGTGCCCGGGACCGTGCTGCCCATCGAAGCCATTGCCGAGCTGCGCGTACTTTCCAATTTCGAGGCCGAGTACGGGCGCAACTCCGGCGGCGTGGTCAACATCGTCACCAAGAGCGGCACTAACAGCATTCACGGCAGCGTCTTCGAATACATCCGCCACAACCGCCTCAACGCGCGCAATTTCTTCGAGCCGGAGAAAAGCAAGTTCAACAACAACCAGTTCGGCGTGTCGGTGGGAGGCCCGTTCGTCAAGGACCGGACCTTCTGGTACCTGGCCTACGAAGGCCAGCGGGAGCACCTGGGGGTGGCCTCGGCCAACACCGTGCCCGCGCTGGCGGACTTTGCCGATGCGGTGAACACCCTGGGAGGCGACCCGAGTCTTTGCACGACATCGGTGATTGACTGCCTGAATGGCCAGACGCCCGGGATCATCAACGACGTGATTCTCAACCTCTTCAATTTCTGCGATTCGAGCGGCGGCTGCTCGGGCGGGCGCAACCTCTGGCCGGCGGCCAATCTGAGCGGAGCCGGAAGCCTGAACAATCTTTCCAGCGCGCCGGCCTTTGCCAAGGCGGACAGCCTGATTGTGAAGGTGGATCACAGCTTTGACGACTCCAATCAGATCAGCGGCCGCTATTTCTTCGGCGACAGCGAGCAGAGTTTTCCTCTGGGCCTAGGGGGCGGCAACAACCTCCCGGCCACCAATACCTTTTCCCCCATTCAAACCCGCCATGTCTCCCTCAGCTACGTGCACCTCTTCTCCGGCACCCAGGTGAACGAGGCGCGCTTTGGCTGGAACCGCTACGACCAGGATTTCCTGGCGGCCGACCGCGACGTGTTCGGAAATCCCAATGACACCATCGGAATGAATACCGGCGTTTCCCGCGAACGGGACTTCGGGCTGCCCACGTTGACGATCGGCGGTCTTGCTTCTCTCGGCTCCTCGGCCTACTCGAACCCCCGCGGGCGCGAGGACACCAACTGGCACTTCATCGACAATGTGTCGTGGAAGATGGGCCGGCACGACGTGAAATTCGGCTACGAGTTCCGGCGCACGACGGTGGATTCGTTCTACGACGCCCTCTATCGTGGCCGGCTGGACTTTGACGACCTGGCGGGCTTCTTGGGAGGCAGCGTCAGCGGCGGCCGCATTGCACGCGGCAACAGCGACCGCCAAGCCCGGCAGAATTCCCATGCCGCCTACATCCAGGATTCCTTCCGCGCGGCCAGCAACTTCACGCTCAACGTTGGCTTGCGCTGGGATTACTACGGGGTCATCAGCGAAGCCCAGGGCCGCTTCAGCGTCTACGACCCGGCCGTAGGCCTCGTGCTCAAGAATCCGCTTTATCCGAAGGACTGGAACAACTTCGGCCCCCGGGCCAGCTTTGCCTGGGATGTGTGGAGCAAGGGCAAGACGGTGGTGCGCGGCGGCTTTGGAATCTTCTACGATATTTTCTCGCAAGATTTCTTCACCGGGCAGATTCCCTGGAACTGCTTCTTGTGCACGGGAGTCGCCTACAACCCCATTGACCCCGACGCCGTTTTGCTTTCGCTGTCGCCCGCCGGTCTGGCCCCCGGCGTGCCGGTGTTTCCCACCACGCTCGACAGCACCGATATCTACACCGTCAACAATCTCAAGACGCCGTACGTCTACAACTACAATGTGAACATCCAGCAGGAGCTCTTCACCAACACCATGGTGCAGGTGGGCTACGTGGGCTCCTCCGGCCACAAGCTCTTCCGCAGCCGCGACATCAACCAGCCCGGCCAGGCGGCCATTGATGCCCATGACCCTTCCCTTGGCTGTTGTGTGCCGCGGCCGTTCGATAGCGCCGCCGTGCTGAGCCCGGTGGCTCCGAACTCGCCGTTTTACGTCAACCAACTTGAGACCACCGCCGATTCCCGCTACCATGGCCTCCAGGTCAGTTTGCGCCAGACGAACTGGCGCGGCTGGAACAATCAGGTGTCGTGGACATGGTCGCACTCCATCGACACCGCCAGCGACGGGCAGGAGTTCGTCCCCAATGG
>CAYTXK010000027.1:6316-9192 GCA_964441645.1 uncultured Acidobacteriota bacterium | reverse complement strand
AGCCCAACGACAGCACCCATCCGGAGCGCGACCGCGGCAACTCCAACTTCGACACCCGGCACCGCCTGGTCTGGTCGGCCACCTACGACATTCCCAAGCATGAGAGCCTGGGCAAATTCGGCGAAGGCTGGCAGTTGAGCGGCGTGCTGACGTTGATGAGCGGCCACCCCTTCAATATCAACTATTTCTTCAATGACGACTGGGACGGCAGCGGCGAGTTCTACGGGCGGCCGGACGTGGTCGGCCCCATCGTGTACAACCACAACAACCCTTTCGAGTTTCTTGACCTCAGTTCTTTCCAGGTGCCTTGCACGCTCGATCCCACTGGGGATGGCAGTTCTGTCTTCTGTATTCCTGGCACGCAGCACTTCGGCAACCTGGGAAGGAATGCTCTGATCGGTCCCGACTACCGCAACGTGGATTTCGCGGTGGTCAAAACGACCTCCGTTAGCGAGCGGTTCAGCCTGCAATTCCGCGCTGACTTTTTCAATCTGACCAACCACACCAATTTCGCCAACCCCTACCTCCCGGCTTTCTTTGCTCCCGCGGCTCCAAACGACTTCGAACCCCGCATCGGCACAGGAGTAGACTGCCCCGTTGGTGTTGTTCCTGCCACAGGGCGCAGTTGCGGTTTTCTGCCCATCGTCGAAACTTCGGATGTGGGGCTGGGGAATCCGATTCTGGCCGGCGGGAGCCCGCGCAGTATTCAGTTTGCCATCAAGCTGATCTTCTAGCGTTTTTTGGGCGGCAGGTAGGCTTTTTTGATCTTGACCAGGGCGGTGTAGTTGGGGTCGACAATCTGGCTGACGTTTGACTCCATCGCCACCGACAGCAGCTCGTAGGCGTCCAGCGCCGAGAGGCCGTAGTCCTCGACCAGCCAGGCGATCAGCTCCCGAGACGCGATCCGCATGGCGTCTTCGAGCGGCCGATAGCTTCCCGCGGCCATCAGATAAGTGTCATCTTCGAGGCGTGGGGCGCCGATACGACGGCCTTTGAGAACGTCAACCGACAGGGTGACGTTCATGGCTATTTCCGCGGCGGTGCCGGCGATTTCCCCTTCGCCCTGCGCGGCGTGGCCATCGCCCAGGTAGAGCAGGGCGCCGCGGACATTGACGGGCAAGTAAATCGTGGTTCCGGCGCGGACTTCGGGCGTGTCCATGTTGCCTCCGAAGAATTCCGGCACGATGGTGCCGCGCGCTTCGTCGTCCGCGGGCGCCACTCCCAAGCAGCCGAGGAACGGCCGCAACGGCAGCTGGGTTTTGAAGTCAGAATCCAGCGCGGAGAATTCCACCGTGCCCGCCTGCCGGTCGATGCGGAACTTCCAAATGCGCGCCTTGTAAGGGCTATCCAGCATCGGGGTGTAGCGCGTGTTGGTCAGGCCGCCGAACCCGGGCCCGGCATAGCCGTAGGCGATATCGGTCGCGGGTTCAACCCGAAGGAGTTTGACCACCAGTGTGTCGCCTGGTTCGGCCCCTTCGATAAAGAACGGGCCGGTGTTGGGATTGGGGCGGAAGTCTTCGGGACTGCTGGTCTCAGGGTGGTCGACGAACTCATTGAAGGCGCTCTGCGTCCAGGTTTCAACCACGTCGCCCGGTTTGAGGCGCAGCACCGGCGGGGCCGTAGCAAAGGTGTATTTCAGCTCTTCCTTCTTCGGGATATAGCGATGCGTCTCTGCCGCCATCGGCGTCACAGCGGCGCTCAACACCAGCAGCAGCGAGGAGGAGAAGACCGCTAAAGAAAAACGAGCGAACATAGGACGCTCCTTGTTCTACAGGATGCCGAGACCGCGAGCCACGCGCTCGAGGATCTCCAGCGCCTGCTCGAGGTCTTTGCGCTTGTGGGTGGCGGTGACGATGGTGCGGATGCGCGCCTTGCCCTCGGCAACGGTGGGAAAGCCGATGCTCTGGGCAAAGACGCCTTCGGCAAACAACTGCCGGCTGAATTCGTGCGCCCGCGCCGCCTCGCCGACGATGAGGGGCGTAATCGGCGTTTCGCTCAGGCCGGTGTTGAAGCCGAGCTTCTTCAGGCGTCGCTTGAAGAACTTGGTATTCGCCCAGAGTTTCTTGATGAGTTTTTCCCCTTCCGGCGAATCGAGCAGCTCGAAGGCCGCCTGGCAGGTAGCGACGACGGACGGCGGATGGGAGGTGGAAAAAAGAAATGGCCGCGCGCGTTGGCTGAGGAAATCAATCAGGTCGCGCGAGCCGCAGACGTAGCCGCCGAGCGAGCCGACGGCTTTCGAGAGCGTGCCCACCTGGATGTCCACGCGGCCGTGCAGGCCGAAGTGGTCCACGGTGCCGCGGCCGCCGCGGCCCAGGACGCCGCTGGCGTGGGCGTCGTCCACCATCATCAGGCAGCCGTATTTTTCCGCCAGCGCGCACAGCTCGGGCAGGGGCGCAATATCGCCATCCATCGAGAAGACGCCGTCGGTGATGAGCAGCTTGCGGCCGTTCCAGTTCTGTGTCTCTTGGAGGATTTCTTCGCAGTGATTGAGGTCCTTGTGGCGAAAGATTTTTCGCGTGGCCTTGGAGAGACGGCCGCCGTCGATGATGCTGGCGTGGTTCAGCTCGTCCGAGATGATTAGGTCGTTTTCGCCCAGGACGGCCTGCACCGTTCCCGCGTTGGCCGTAAAGCCCGACTGGAACACCACCGCGGCTTCGGTGTTCTTGAAGCGCGCGATCTGCTCCTCAAGCTGCAGGTGGATGTCCATGGTGCCGGCGATGGTGCGCACCGCCCCCGACCCTACGCCGTGAGTGCGGATGGCGGCGAGCGCGGCCTGGCGCAGTTTGCGGTGGGTGGTCAGGCCGAGGTAGTTGTTCGAAGAAAGGTTGATGACTTGCCGGTCGTCGAAGGTGGCCACCGGCAACTGCTCGCCCCCG
>CAYTXK010000027.1:0-6306 GCA_964441645.1 uncultured Acidobacteriota bacterium | reverse complement strand
GGCTTCTGGTAGAGCTTCTGCTGCTTCAGCTTCTCCAGCTCCTCGTGCAGGTAGGCGAGCGCGGGTCGGGTGCCGGCGGGGGCGGTCATCGCGGTTTCTCCTTTCGGGCTACTTGGGGACGCCGTTGGGATAAAGCAGGATCTTCGAGGCCTGCCCTTTGGCCAGCAGCTCAAAGGCGCGGTCAAAGCGGTCGAGGGGAAAGCGGTCGCTGATGATGGGGTCGAGGTTGAGCTTGCCCGCTTTGAGCAGGGCCAGCATGCGGTACCAGGTGTCGTACATGCGACGGCCGAAAATCCCTTGCACGGTGGCACCTTTGAAAATCACGTCGGGCACGAGGTCGAGCGTCACCGGCTCGGGGGGCAGTCCTAGCAGCGAGAGCCGGCCGCCGGCCCGCAGCATCTTGAAGGCCTGCTGAATGGCTTTGGGGTGGCCGCTCATCTCCAGAACGACGTCGGCCCCGGCGCCGCCCGTGGCTTCGCGCACCGCCGCCACCACGTCGGTTTCCGCAGGATTGAAAACGGCGGTAGCGCCAATCTGCTGCGCCAGCTTGAGGCGCGCGGGTTTGACTTCGATGCCGTACACCGCTGTCGCCCCGCAGGCGTTCGCCACCTCGATGGACATCAACCCGATGGGCCCGCAGCCCACCACGGCCACCGTCTGCCCGGAAATCTCGCCAGCCAGCACGCTGTGGACGGCGTTGCCGAGCGGGTCGAGGACGGCGGCGTAATCGCGGGGAATGCTGGAATCGAGCGGGAGGATATTGGAGGCGGGAATCTTGACCCACTGGGCGAAACAGCCGTCCAGGTCAATCCCGATGATCTTCAGGTTCTGGCAGACGTGCTGCTGGCCGATGCGGCATTGCAGGCAGTGGCCGCAGGCGACGTGCATTTCGGCGCTGACAAACTGACCCGGCTTGAAAGCTTCGACTTCGCTGCCCACTCGCTCGACGGTTCCGCAGAATTCGTGCCCGAAGATCAGCGGGGGCCGAATGCGCTGCCGCATCACCGGGTCCCAGGCATAGATGTGCAGATCGGTGCCGCAGATGGAGGCTGCTTCGACATTGACCAGGACGTCGTTGGGGCCCAGCTTGGGGGCGGGCCGGCGCGCCAGCACCGCGCCCCGCGCCGGGCGGGCTTTCACCAGAGCTTTCATCGTTGAGGGCATCGAAATCGGGAACCGCTATCGTGGAGAAACCTCATCTTAGCACAAACCGCGACGCGCCACGCCGCGCGCGGCGCGGCTTACATGATGCGCCGGCGGAGTTGCTCGAGGGCCTGCCGCGCCAGCTCGTAGCTGGGGGCGATGCTCAGAGCTTTTTCAAAACATTCGCGGGCCCGGTTGAGCATGTCCTTGGCCATATAGACCCGGCCCAGGTTGTAGTGCGGGTAATGGTAGGACTCGTAGCGCTTGGCGTGGATGGCTTGTTCCAGCCAGGAGATGGCGGCGTCGTATTCGCCCTTCTCGATGAGGTAGGCGCCGATATCGTTGTAGGGGTTGCCGAAATCCGGGTCAATCTCGATGGCTTTTTTGCACTCGGCGACGGCTTCGTCGAGCTTGCCCTGGAAGTGGTAGGTCCAGCCGAGGAAGGTGTGGGCTTCAGCGGTGGGATGCGTGGCAATCGAGCGCTGGTAGAGGTCCACGGCCAGCTCGAACTCGCCCTCCATCTGGTGCTTGTAGGCCTCTTGCAGCAGCTCCCAGGCGCGCGTCAGTTGTTCGGTGCCCATCGTCCGTTTTTCTCCGCCGACGCCAGTCAGTAACACAGCGCTCCCGGGTTGTCAACGTCGCCCGCGCAGTGCCGGGGATCAGTGTTTCGCCGGGCCTCAATACTCCGGCGAGACGACGCGGGTTCATCGCCGCTACGCAGATTGACGACGTTGGCGACAGGAGGTAGGATGCCCCCGCAGTTCCCCATGATCGGCGAGACAGTTTCTCACTACCGGATTCTAGACAAGCTGGGTGGCGGCGGCATGGGTGTGGTTTATGAGGCCGAAGACACCCGGCTCGGCCGCCGAGTGGCGGTCAAGTTCTTGCCCGAAGACTTAGCGGAGGACAAGCAGGCCATCGAGCGCTTTCAGCGGGAGGCGCGGTCTGCCTCGGCGCTCAATCATCCCAACATCTGCACAATCTATGACATTGGTGAACATCTCGGCCGCCACTTCCTGGTAATGGAGTTGCTCGAGGGAGAGACGCTGAAGCACCGCATTGCCGGCCGGCCGATGGAGACGGACAAGATTCTTGAACTCGGAATCCAGATAGCCGATGCGCTGGATGCGGCCCATGCCAAAGGAATCGTGCATCGCGACATCAAGCCGGCGAACATTTTCATCACCCCACGGCGTCAAGCCAAGATACTCGATTTCGGGCTCGCCAAGCTGTCGCATCGCCTGCAGCGGCTCGGGGAATCAGCCGGTGCCTTGACCTCTGAAGCGCCCACCCGGACGGCGGCCACCCCCGAGGAACATCTGACCAATCCGGGCACGGCCATGGGCACGGCCGCGTATATGTCGCCCGAGCAAGCACGGGGCGAGGAGGTGGACGCCCGCACAGATATTTTCTCGTTGGGCGCGGTTTTGTATGAGATGGCCACGGGCCGGCAAGCCTTTGCCGGCAATGCCTCCGCCGTCATCTTCGAAGCCATCTTGAACCGCACGCCTCCCGCTCCACTCCGATTGAATCCGCATCTTTCTCCCGAACTCGGACAAATCATCGAAACCGCCATCGAGAAAAGCCGCACCGCTCGCTACCAGACGGCGGCCAAGCTGCGCGACGACCTGAAGCGCCTGAAGCACGACTCGGATTCGGGAAAGGCGGCAGGGGGACAGCGGGCGGAGAAGTCCGTCGCCGTGCTCTATTTTGAGAATCCCGGGGGAGTGAAGGAAGACGAATACTTCCGCGATGGCGTCACCGAAGACATCATTACCGAGCTGTCGAAGATCAAGGATCTTTGGGTGCTGACCCGCTCGGCGGTGGTGGGCTACCGCGACAAGCCCGCTACCGCGATCGAAGTCGGCCAGCAATTGAACGCTGCCTACGTGCTCGAAGGCAGCCTGCGGCGCGCCGGCAGCCGCTTGCGCATCACGGCCCGATTGGTCGAGACGGCGACCGCCCGTTCCGTGTGGGCAGAGCGGTACGACCGCCAGATCGAAGATGTGTTCGCCATCCAAGACGAGATTGCGCAAAGCATTGCCAAGGCCTTAAAGGTCATGCTCAGTGAGCAGGAGAAGCGCGCCATCCAGAAGCCCCCCACCGCCGACGTGCAAGCGTATGACTATTATTTGCGCGGCCGGCAGTTCTTCTATCAGTTTCGGCGCAAGAGCTTCGATTACGCCCGGCAGATGTTCGCTCGAGCTATTGTAATTGACCCGGGCTACGCCCGCGCCTACGCGGCCGTGGCCGATTGCTGTTCCCACCTCTACATGTATTGGGGGGCCAGCACCGACGACCTGAAGGAGGCGGAAGCGGCCAGTCGGAAGGCCGTCGAGCTGGACCCAGAATTGGCCGAAGGGCACGTATCGCGAGGTCTGGCTCTCTTGATGACCAAGAAGTACGATGAGGCGCAGCAAGAATTCGAGACTGCTATTCAACTGAATCCGAAGCTTTTCGAGGCCTACTACTTCTACGCGCGCGCCTGTTTTCAACAAGGGAAACTTGAAGAGGCTGCGCAGTTATTTGAAAAGGCGTGCGAGTCGAATCCCGAAGACTATCAAGCCCCGAATCTACTGGGCCAGACTTACGTTGCCTTGGACCGCAAATTGGAAGGGGCGGCAGCGCGCCAACGCGCCCTGCGGATCATCGAAAGGCATCTGGAATTCCACCCCGACGATGCGCGGGCTCTCTACATGGGCGCTTCCGGGCTGGTTGAGACAGGGCAGAGGGAGCGCGCCTTGGCTTGGACTCGCCATGCCCAGGCTATCGATCCTGACGATCCGGCCGTGCTTTACAACGTGGCGTGCAGCTACGCGCAGTTGGACCAGACCGATGAAGCCCTGGACTGCCTGGAAAAGGCCTTCGCCCTGGGCGACTGGTATAAGGCTTGGGCCGAGCACGATTCCGACCTCGACCCGCTCCGCGGCCATCCGCGTTTCCAAGCTTTGCTCAAATCCCTCTAGTTAGGATGCTCGCTTTCGGAGGTGTGGCGATCTCCGCCGGGGTCGGGAGCGTAGTGGTGTTTGCGGCGGGCGCGCTGCTGACGGCCGGCCTCGCGGCTCTCCTGCGGGCCGGGCTGACGGCCGCGCTTGAGCCGCGCGGCCACCGGCTCGACCGTTGGCGCCGTCGCTGGTTTCATCCCGAGCGCGAGATGGGGTCTTTCTTAGAAGCGTTGCTGTTGTTGTCTTTCTTGCTCGCTTTCACGAGTAGCTACGCATTGTCCGAGTGGATCGGCGGGCTGCTTTTCGCGGTGTGGGCCTTGCATCTGCCGGCTGACTTGTGGACCTGGGCTCGACTCCGCCTCCGGCCTCACGGGACGCTTGAGCTTCACCAGCGCGGCTTCCTGCTGCTGGATGTAGGCCCGCTGTGGCTGCGGGCCGTGGTAAGCACCCTGGCGGCGGCCGTTTATATTCTTGTGCCTCCGATTCGCTTCGTCCTCAACGCCGGGATGGGTTTTATGGTGGCGCGGCTTCAGCAGTGGTTGACTTGAGCGCGGGCCGCCGCATCGAAAGGGAAGGGAGAAGCAACGAATGGCGAGATTTCTGAAGGTGGTCAGGTTCCTGCCGCTCTCGACCCTCCTCCTGTTCTCGCCTCTCACGGGCCAAGAAAAGAAGCCAGTCGAGAAAACCGAGAAGGAAGCTCCCAAAGGTGACGCCCTAGCAGGCAAGAAACTCTACAAAGCCCACTGCGCCATCTGCCATTTTGCCGACGCCTCCATCGACAAAGTCGGGCCGGGGATGAAGGGCTTGTTCCAGATGAAAAAGTTATCGAAGAGCGGCCAGCCAGCCACGGAAGAAAACATCCGCAAGATTATTCTCGACGGCGCCGGCGACCCCAAGATGCCTTTGATGCCGCACTTCCGCGACATCCTGAGCGCGAAAGATCTCGACGACCTAGTGGCCTACCTCAAGACCCTCTAGTGCCGTTCCAACTATTTTCGTCTGCTGCCTAGCAGCGTCAGGCGAGTCATCCACGCTGTCTGCGAGCCAGTGCCGCGCACCGCAAGTCTTGCCAAAGTTGGAACGGCACTAGCGCAAGCCCCGGCGCACGGTCAATCCGCCATCCACAGTGATGACCTGCCCGGTAAGATAATTATCGGGTTCGAGCAGCAAGCGGACCACGCGCGCCACATCTTCGGGGCGGCCAAAGCGCGGGATGATTTCGTCACGGACGTAGGGATCGTACTTGCCGGCTTCGATGCTGGCCCGGCCCATCCCGCTCATGGTGATGCCGGGCGCCACCACGTTCACGCGCAGCGAACCCCACTGGCGCGCCAGGATGAGCGCGGCGTGCAGCAAAGCGGCTTTGGGGACGGCGTAATTCAGACTGTTCTCGAAAGGGGCTACCGCCTGCATGCTGGCCAGAAACACCAGACTGCCGGAGATGTTGTGCGCCAACATGTGCTCGGCCGCCTGCTTGGCGAGCAGGACCGGGGCGATGTAGTTGGTCGCCAGGGAGTCGCCGAGGACCTTTTCATCGAGCGCCGCAAACTCGACGCGCGCCGGGTCGCCGAGGAAGCTGACGAATCCGTAGATCTCTCCGGTCAGCTCGGCCGCAGCCTTCACCAGTTGTTCTCGCGCGTTGGCCTGACGAAAGTCGCCGCGGACGCAGTGGAGGCGCCCGGGGCCACGGGCGTTGAGAACGGCAGCGAGATTTTCGGCGCGGGCCTGATTCTGCCGGTAGCCGGCGACCACTTGCGCGCCCTCCTGCACGAGCAAAGCGAGAGTGGCGGCGCCCAGCCCGCCAGCGCCTCCGGGAGCGAGAATCACTTTGCCGGCCAGACTCCGCTCCGGAAAGTCGTAGTCAAAGCGCTGGTAGCGCGCCGCGCGGGCAGCGAGATCTTCATCCCAGAACTGCGAAGGCATGGAAACTCCAACGAAAACGGCAGCCGGCGGCCAGGGATAGAAAGACAAAGCCCTCAAGCCGCTGGCGACAGCGTGGGCTTGAGGGCTTCGTCGTATGATTCCCCGAGAAACCGCGGCTAGTGGAGGACGGCTTCCTTCAACTGCTTCGACGGGCGGAGACGGACGACGGTCTTCGCCTTGATCTTGATCGCCTCACCGGTCTGAGGGTTGCGGCCCATGCGCGCCTTGTTGTGGCGCTTCACAGCCCGGCCTAGACCCGGAATCACGAACTTGCCCACGCCTTTAGCTTCTCTTA